>NZ_JBEYHT010000030.1:0-84826 GCF_040635425.1 Streptomyces laurentii
CAGCCACGTGATCATTCTGATCGCCCGGAGCTGCCAACCGCAGCGACCGGGCGACTCGTCACGAGAGGCGAAGGTTGCCTGATGCGGCACTAGCCCGATGACAAGGCTGGCCGCGCCGCCCACCTTCCAGGAGAGGAAGCTGCGATCTTTGCCCAGGCGGACGAGCTCAACGCCCACATCGCTCGGTTCCTCGAACACTACGGGTAGGCTCGTAGGTATGGGAATTGACTGGGAGAACATACTCGGCGCAAGCGGTAACGGCCTCGACGATGCCTACGACAGCGCGGTCTCCGCGGTCATCTACAGCGATGACCCGGTGGAGGACCGTCGGCCACTCCCAGTCGGCGAAGAGCACGACGACACAGACGGCTTGCGCTGAACTGAGGAAACGCCCCGGCAAGCCGCGGCGTTTCGCCGTCAGGTCAGGGGTCAGTCAAGAGGCGGCCGAGCTCAACTCTGCGGCTCGAACGCCGCCTTCACCGAACTCGTCATCCCCGGCAACGGCACAGGTTACGGCCAGCACTACGGCACGGGGGTGCTGCCCGAGCACCGAGGTCACGGCCTCGGCCGATGGATGAAGGCCGAGTCGATCCGACAGGCCCACAGGGACTATCCGGACCTCGGTGACCTCCTGACCGACACCGCCGACAGCAACGCGCACATGCGACGGGTCAACGACGGTCTCGGCTGCACACCCACGCACACGACACACCAGTATCAGCTCGACCTTTAGCAGAGAGCGGACGGGCCGGACCGGGACATCACCCCGCCCGGCCTGTCCGTGCTTTCGATACACGCCCTAGCGGGATCCTGAGGATCCCCGGCGGGGCAGCGTGATCAACGGGCATACTCGGCTCTGTTCAAGGACCGATGCAATTGTCGAGTGCCCATTGTCGCTCCGTGCCCGTCCTGGTGAGCAAGTCCCTTCTCTGACCGCGCAGACGCAGGCGAGCAACCCGGGTGGTACGACGGCGATGCGGGTGAGGGACCACCCGGGCCGGCTGTGGCGTGACGAGGACTTCGCCGACTGGTACCCGAGCGACGGCCATCCGGGTCTGCCGCCCGCCCAACTGGCCACCGTCTGCGTGCTCCAGCTCCTGCTCGGCCTCTCGGACCGGCAGGCCGCCGACGCGGTTCGCTGCCGCATCGATTTCAAGTACGCGCTGGCCATGGAACTGGACGATCCTGGCTTCCACCACAGCGTGCCGGCCGACTTCCGCGACCGTCTCACAGAGGACGGCCGGGCCGGCCGTCTCCTCGACCTCGCGCTCCCGCGTCTGAAGGAGGCTGGTCTCGTCCGCGAGCGCACCACCCAGCGCACGGACTCCACCACCCTGGCCCCGGCCCTGCTCCTCAAGGACCGTGTACCGCACCTTGCGTTCGGCGCGATGGGCGGTGAAGGGCAGCCGCAGTCACAGGTGGCGATGGTGACCCGGATGGTCGACTTCGGCTACGACGTCCAGCAGGCGATCGAGGCCCCGCTCCGGCTGATGGGCCGTACCTGGGGAACCCCCTCACGCAACCTGACTTCGGAGGGCCGCATCGGCGACGAGATCGTCCGCGAACTGAAGCGACGCGGGCAGCCGGTCCAGCCCGTCACCGGCTGGGACGACAACACGGGTCACGCCCAAGCGATCCGCGTCGACCAACGCCACGGCTTCTACGAAGGAGGCGCGGACCCCCGCGGCGACGGAGCCGCCCTCGGCTACTGACCTCGACCGGCCTTCCCGCCGACCCCACGTCCACAGCGGATCCAGCCCAGCCCCACCCGTGGTGCGTCCTGCCCGGAGCCCCGGGCCCCGCCGGATACCGGCGCGGCGCCGGTGGGGAGGGCGCCGCGCCGGCCGGATGAGGCGAATAGGTCAGCGGTCGAAGCTGACCGAGCTGGCCTGGTCGTTCATGGCGTCGCCGACGTAGGGGACGTTGCCCCGGAAGGTCTGGCTGAAGCCGATGAAGTTGGCGTGCTGGTAGAGGGTGACGTCGCACTGGCCGGAGGCGGTGGAGCTGATCGAGTCGTTCCAGCCGTCGTACAGGTTGGCGAACTCGGGGTAGCGGAAGCCGCAGCCGAGGCTGCCCAGCAGGCTGAGCGAAGAGCCGCCGAAGTCCTTGTCGCTGTAGACGGTGCCGAGGACCCGGGACGTGGCCTGCAGGCCGGCCTCGGAGTTCTTGGTGAGCTTGAGGCCGTGTTCGCCGCGCGGACCGCTGAGGCGCTCCTGGAGCTTCTTGTCGTGCGCGGCGACCCGGGTGTCCTCGGGAGCGTCGGTGACGCGGCCCTTGGTCGCGAACGCGATGGCCTCCCGGTAGCTGGAGAAGCAGGACATGGCGCCGTTGTCGGTGTCGGCCACGCAGTGCTGCCCGGCCGTGGTGCGCGCGGACGTGGCCTCCTGGGCGACGGCGGGCGAGGCGACGGCGGCCACGGTGGCCAGGGTGCCCAGACCGAGGGCGGCGAGGGTACGAACGGGCTTCATGGAAGTTCCTCCTGAGACGGTGTGCGGGGCAGCTCTTGCTGCGTCACAGAGACTGCCGCCCCGTGTTCACCGGTCGATAAACGCCGCTGCCGCCTGCTCGTTCAGCAGCCCGCGGATCTGCTCGACGTCCTGCTCGGCCCGCAGCCCCTCGAAGAGTTCCAGGGCGGCCCTCAGACAGGCGCCGGCGCGGGCCCGCTGCCCCAGGTGGACGAGGCTGCGGCCGAGCGTCCGGAGCAGTCCGCCCTCCAGCATCGCGCTGACCTTGCGGGCCAGCGGAAGGAACGTCTCGGCGGTCCGTGCCGCGAGCGCGTACCGCTCCTCTTCGGCGTGGAGTTCGGCGATCAGGTTGCCGGACGCGGCCTCGAAGGAGGAGACGTTCAGGGCGCGGAAGAGGGGCAGGGCGGCCTCGGCCCGGTGCAGGGCCTCGTCCGGGTCCCCGCACAGGCGCAATACCCGGGCCAGGTAGTACAGGCCGATGGCCTTGGATACCGATTCCCGGCCGCCGAGCAGTTCCACCCCGCGCTCGGCCGCCTCCCTGGCCTCGGAAAGCCTGTCCTGCCGGGCGTAGTTGAAGGCCAGTTCGCCCAGCGCGGTGCCCTCGGCGGTCGCCGCGCCCAGCCTCCGGAAGAACCGCACCGATTCCTCCCCGTGGGCGATCGCCTCGTCGAAGCGCCCGCGCACCCGGGCGTGGGCGCACAGGGTGAGGTGTGCCGAGGCCCGCAGCCGCAGGTCGGCGTCCGGGGCGCACAGTTCCAGGCTGCGGTGGAGTTCGGCTTCGGCCTCGGAGAAGGAGTTGGCGTGCCACAGGGCGTTGCCGCGGACGTAACGGGCCAGGGCCTCGGACGGCCGGTCGCCCCGGCGGGCGGCGACCTCGGCGACGTGCCGGGCCTGTTCCGCCACCGCCGTGAGGTGGGTGATGCCGGAGAGCACGGTGTTGAGCCGGTCGACGAGATCGGCGGCCTGGGGCAGCGGCAGGCCGTCGTCGACACACGCACGGGCGATCAACGCCCCCTGCAGGGCGGTCTCCTCGCGCATCCAGTCGGTGGCCTCCTGGGCGGTGGCGAAGGACAGCCCCGGGGAAGCCGGTGCGATATCGATGAGCGTACGCTCGTCCGGCTCGGCGGAGTGCGCGACCGCGTCGGCGGTGCGAGCGGTGGCAAGGCAGAAGTCCAGCAGGCCGGCGAGGGCCCGGGTCGTCGTGCCGGGAGAGTCCTGACGGGCGCTCTGGACCCGCGCGAAGGCACGGACGAGGTCGTGGAACTGGTAGCGGCCCAGGTGGTGCGACTCCAGCAGATTGAGTTCGACAAGGGATTCCAGGAGCTCCTCGGCCTCGTCGGTACCGATCCCCAGCAGGGCGGCCGCGCTCGGCAGGGCGAGATCGGGGATCTCCGGGACGGACAACAGCCTGAAGGCGCCGGCCTGTTCGGGAGTGAGGGTGGTGTACGAGAGCTCGAAGGCGGCGTCCACCGCGGCGTCGCCGGTGCGTAGTTCGTCGAGGCGTCCGCGTTCGTCCGCGAGCCGCCGGACCATGTCCGAGAGCGGCCGGCCGGGTTCGGCCGCCAGGCGGGAGGCGACGATCCGCAGGGCGAGCGGCAGGTGTCCGCAGGCCGCCACGAGCGCGACGGCCGCCTCCGGTTCGGCGTCCACGGCGCGATCGCCGACGGTCTGCCGCAGCAGGCCGAGGGCTTCCTCGGGCGGCATGACGTCCAGCCGCAGATGGTGCGCCCCGGCCAGGCCGGGGAGCCATGCGCGGCTGGTGACCAGGACGGCGCAGTCGGCGGCCCCGGGGATCAGCGGTCTGAGCTGTTCGCTGGAGGCCGCGTTGTCCAGCAGCAGGAGCATCCGGCGGTCGGCCAGCAGGGTGCGGTAGAGCGCGACACGTTCGTCGGCGTCCTCGGGGACGTCCTCGTCGGCGATACCCAACTCCCGTAGGAAGCCCTCCAGTACGCGGTGGGGCTCCAGGGGTTCGGCGTCGGCGCCGCGCAGATCCACGTACAGACGCCCCTCGGGGAAGGCGGCCCCGCCGAGCCCTTGGGCGGCCTGCACGGCGAGCGCGGTCTTCCCGACGCCTGCCATGCCGTTGACCGCCGAGACGACGACGGCCGTGGCGTCCGGCCTGGTCAGCATCGCGGTGAGCGCACGGAGCTGCTCGTCGCGCCCGGTGAAGCCGGGGACGGGGGAGGGGAAGGCGCCGCCGGAACCCGGCGTCCGGGGCCCGGGGCCGGTGGTGTCGGGACGCCGCAGGCCGGGATCGGAGCGCAGGATCCGCAGGTGCAGCGCGGTCAGTTCGGCACCGGGCGCGGTGCCCAAATAGCGCCGGGTGTCCTCCAGGACGCCCAGCGCCTCGGCCTGGCGGCCGGAGCGGAACAGCGCCAGCATCTGTACCGCGCGCAGCGGCTCGCTGGCCGGGAACTCCATGACCCAGACGCCCGCTTCAGCGGCGAGGTCGGGCCGGTCGCCCAGTTCGGCGTCGAGGCCGAGCCGGGCCTCCAGCAGGGACCGCCGTACCCGCTGAAGGTGTACGCGCAGGCTCCGGGCGTGGGGCCCGTGCAGCCCGGCCAGCGGCTCGCCCGTCCACAGGTCCAGCGCCCCCGCGAGGACGTCCCGGGCCTGCTCGGCGGTGCCGCCGGCGGTCCGGATCTCCTCGGCCCGCGCCTGGGCGCGTTCGAAGGCCCAGAGGTCCACGGCACCGGCGGGGGCGCGCAGCGCGTAGCCGTCTCCGACGGTGACGAGTGCCGGCTCGGTGGTGTGCCGGGCCAGGGCCCGGCGCAGCCGCCACACATGGGTACGGACCGCGTGCTCCGCACGGGCCGGCCGGTCACCCTCGTCCCACACGGCGTCCACGAGCAGCGGCAGCGACACCGCCCGCCCGGCCGCGGCCAGCAGCA
Organism: Streptomyces laurentii; assembly: GCF_040635425.1. Lineage (NCBI taxonomy): Bacteria > Bacillati > Actinomycetota > Actinomycetes > Kitasatosporales > Streptomycetaceae > Streptomyces > Streptomyces laurentii. Next base: position 5,357 of record NZ_JBEYHT010000030.1, read on the forward strand.
CCGCGAGCACTTCGTGCGAGCGGGGCTGTCCGAGGTCGACCGGGGCGCCGTCGCACCAGGCCCGCACCGGGCCGAGCAGGGCGAATCTCAGTCCCGAGGCGGGGGCGTTCACCGGCCGGAGACGCCGCAGGGGAACTGAAGGCCGTAGGACGACGACCAGAGCGGGACGAGGTAGGGGGCCTCGCTGTCGGACCCCGACAGGATGTTCATGACGCCGTCGGAACGGAGGGCGAGTTTCGTCCACGGCATGTGCGGGCAGTCCCTGTCACCGGTCCGGCTCTGCCAGAGCGCGCCACCGTCCGGGGCGGTGACGACGAGGTTGCCGTCGGTGCGCAGCTCGGCCTTGTTGCCCTCGCCGGTGGTCCCGGAGTGCCAACGTAGCTGCTGGTCGGTGCCGTTGGCGCCGACGGTATAGAGGGCGAGGTCGCCGTCCCGCTGCATGACCAGGCGGGCGTTGCCGGAGGAGAGGGTCGCGCCGGAGGCCAGGGCGCCGCCGTTGACGAGGGTGTCGGAGGCCGTGGCGGGGGTGACGGGTGTGGTGGCGTGGGCCGTGCCATGGACGGCCGGCAACCCTGCGGCCGCCAGGAGGGCGGCGGCGGCGCGGGTGGCGATCGAGCGGTTCGTTCTCGGTGACATCGTGAGACCTTTCGGGTGGGGTGGTCCGTCCTGTGCGGACCGGTCTCGACTGTCGAGGACACCACTGCATAAACGATCAACGACCCATAAACGGATAATCGAGGCGAGCGCGTGACGGGGCAGTAGCTCGGGAGCTCCACTGGGTGGAGTACTCGATGTGGATCTCGCGGGCGTTGCCGAGGATGCCGGCGTTCGCGTGCAGCGAGGTGCAGAAGTGCGAGTAGCCGGGGTGCGCGAGGGTGTGGCCCGGGCCCTCGCGGGCGACCTCGAGGAAGAGGCGCGCGGTATCCCGGAACACCCTCGCGCTGCCGGTCATGAACAGCGTCTCGGCATGGAGATGCTGGTGAAAAAGGTCGCGATTCTCCCGGTAGTGGCAGGCCTCGTAGTCGATCACGGCAGGATCGGCGTGCTCTGCCTCGGGCAGGCTCACGGTCTGGGGACGGCCGGGGCCGAGGCGGCCGCGGACCTCTTTCCAGCGGGAGGGGGCGAACTGGAGTGAATGGTGCAGGAGTACGAGGTCCAGGCGGAGGCCGACGGCGTCCGGGGCCTCCGGGTGATGGGCTCGCAGGGGCAGGTGAATCAGCGAGCAGGGCGAGCGCGCGGCGAGCATCCACAGTCCGGCGATGCCGCGGGCGGCGTCCTGGTCGACGTAGGCCCCCACGTAACGGTCGTGGTCGATGAGGGCCGCGTGGTGCAGGGGCCGGGCAGGCCGGATGACGCGGAACTCGGTGGCTCCCAAGCGGGCCTGATGGATGACGACGGGCAGCTTCACCTGTGCTCCGGTGGGGTGCGGGGCCGGCTTCCCGGGCGCGGGCGGCCGCGCTTCACGACGACGGTGCCGTCGATACCGAGGGTCCCCTGCGAGTGCGGTTCGGTGAGCCGACTGCCGTACCCCTCCAGGGCATCGCCCCTGGAGGGCCGATCATGCATCGCACCGGATCATCCCGGCAACGTGAATATGCCGGGACAGGAGCACCCGGCGCGGCGCGGCGCGGCACGTCAGGGGCAGGGGCCCTCGGTGGAGGTCGCGGTGGAGAGGTAGAAGGCGGGCATGTCCGGGTCGGAGGGCGGCGGGTTCTCGGCCTGGGGGAAGAGCGGGTCGGGCCGCGTGTCCAGGGTGAGCGTGACGCGGACGCAGTATGCCGTCTCGGTGTCCTTGGTGCTGACGGTGTACCCGCCGCTCTCTTCCTTCTCCGTGTCGACGCCGTGCCCGGGGCCGATGCCGCTCTTCCGGATCGCCTCCGCGATCAGGGAGCCGTGGTCGTCGTCCAGGCTGGTGTAGTGCTGTGTGCCGTCCAGGTCCGCGACGCCCTTGCGGACGGCGTCGCGGAGTTCGCCCTCGCTCCACGTCGACTCGGCGCGCAGACCGAACAGCACGCCGCCCGCGACGAGCAGCGCGAGGACGATGAGTGCGCGACCGACCGGGTTGTTGACGTTGTAGACGTACCGGTTGGTACCCCACTTGCTCCGGACGAAGACCGGCTCCTCGCTCACTGCTTCGCCCTCGCACTTCGGTCAAGGCGGACCGGGAACCTGCGGCACGGTGCGGTCGTCATGGCGTAACTCCAACCTCGCGGATATTCCTACCTGATGATGCGTCGGGACACCTCGACGCGCTTGTTCACCCGCATCCCGCGATGCGTGCGAGGTTCGTGGCCGCCTCCCGCACGATGGCCGTGTTGTTGCGGATCGCCGTGTCGCGGTCGACGAGCTTCTTCTCCGGCTCCTGGGCGGGGACGATGAGCGTCACCATGATGTACGGGGCGGTCGAGCCCATGCGGGCGGCGCAGCCGGCGGGCAGGGTGGCGCTCGCTTCCTCGGGGATCGCCCAGCCGGTGGCTCCGGGGCCGAGGGGGACGGCGTTCTTCCGGGGGCCGGGGTCGTTCCGGGAGTCCTCGACGATCAGGTTGAAGATCCCTCGCGGGGAGTCGTTGCCGGGGTCGGCGCGCTTCACGCCGCACCCCTTGAACACCGTCAAGCCGCCCTGGCCCTTGGACTCCCACTCCTCCGCGCTGACCTCGCCCCCCTTCCCGTCGTCGATCAGCTCCGCCGTCTGCCGGCTGAGCGCGCCGTGGCACAGGGTCCGCGGCAGTGGCGGCTTCTCCTCCTCAGGCCAGAGGCTCACCGTCAGGACGGCCAGCCCGGCGGCGCCGAGCACGACGGTCAGCGGCAGCCACTTCTTGTCCATCGGTCACTGCCCCATCGACTTGTCCGCGTCCTGCATGCCGTTCTGGTACCACTGCTCGGTGATCGACTGGAGGTGGTCCTCGTACTCGCCGGGGCTCGCGTCCAGCTCGGCCTCCGTGAGCCCGCGTTCCAGCGCCGCCTTGCGCAGCGTCTCGTATATCTGCGTCTGGCCCTGGTCGTAATGCTTGATCATGTTCTCGCGGGTCTCGGCGTCGACCTTGGCGTTGCTGTCGTTCACGGAGCCGCTCAGACCCCAGTCCACGATCCGCTGGACCCCGTCGCCCACGATCGGGATGGGAGTCAGCAGTCCGCCGACGACGTGGTAATTCACCATCTTGTTCCAGTTGTTGGCGTCCTTCTCCGCCTGGCCCAGGTCGTAGATGACGTCGCCGCGTACGCCGTCGAGGTGGCCGAACACCGACGCGGACTGCTTGACCCAGGCCCGCAGCTCCGGGTCCTCCTTGCGGAAGGACTCCTCCGGGAAGCGCGCGAGTCCCTCGCCCATGACCACGGACTGCGAACCGTGGATGGCCTTGAAGGCGTTCGGGTCCTCGGCCGTGGAGCGGATGATCCGGGTGAGGTCGCCCCGGTCGATCTCCAGCTGGTTGAAGTCGGTGGGCCCGTCCATCTTCTTGCCGAGGATCTGGTGTACGTCGGAGCCGTAGTCGGCGATCATGTCGGCCATCGGCAGCCGCATGGAGACGGGCACGGCGCTCGGGTCCGTCCTGAGTTCCTTCGTGTACTCGCCCATCATCCGCTCGAAGATCGCGGTCTCGGCGCCGTCGTGGTGAGCGGGCACCGGGTGCAGGGGGGAGCCGGGGACGCGGCCGGTGGCGGCGGCCTCGAGCGCGAGCCCGAACTCGGCCCGGGCCGAGGTGTACTGGGTCTCGGTCGGCATCTTGCTCTCGACGTCGCCGCCGGGCCACTTCCGGTCGTCCAGGAAGTACTTCAGGTTGTCGGTGGTGTTCGGGTCGAAGTAGTGGGTGGAGGCGGAAGGGTTGCGGCTCATGGCGTTCAGCAGGCCCTTCATCGGGTCCTCCTGCGTGCCCTGCCAGTTCTTCATGGGGCCGTCGTAGGCCTTGTCGTTGCCCGACTCCCAGTCGCGGATGGTGTCGGCGACCTCCGTGAGGAAGGCCTCGCTGTACACCGGGTCGCCCTCGTCCTTCTTCCAGGGCGAGGACTTCTCCTTGGGGTCCTTGTTCGGGTCGTAGACCTCGTCGCTGTCGAAGTCCGCGGCCATCAGCTTGGTCAGCGCGCTCAGCCCCGCCGCCCCGCCGCCCAGCTTCCCCGGGTGCCGGTCCGGCAGTCCGTTGCCGTCGCGGGCCACGGTGAGGAGGCGGTCGGTCCAGGCGGAGGGGACGCCGCTGGGGGAGCCGATGGGGGAGTCGGGGCCGGTGGCGGTGGCGAGGCTGCCGGACAGTGCCTTGTAGAGGCGGGCGTCGGTCGCGGACAACTGACCGTCGCGCCCGCCGTGTTCCAGACTGGAGGCCAGGAGGAGTACGGCCTCCTGTTCCTTGCGGCCGTTGTAGTCCAGGTGCGTCATCAGCTCGGCGGAGAACGCCGGCGAGTCCTGGCCCTCCTCGACCAGCTTCAGAAGCCGCTCGCGCTCCTGGTCGTCGAGGTGCTCCCAGCGGCCGTAGAGCTTGGCCGCCTCACGGCCGTTCTCCGCCTGCTGCCGCTCCTCCTCGCGCAGCTTCTTCGCGTCGGCGACGCCCCCGAGGTCGGTGCTGCCGAAGTCGTTCGGGTGGTTCTCGATCAGCGCGCGCAGACCCCAGGCGCACAGTTCGTCCGCCTCGGCGGCCCGCTTGAGGATGCCCTCGATCTTGCCGCGCAGCGCGTCGAACTGCGCCTCGGTGGCGATCGGTTCGGTGCTGTCGGCCGAGCGGCGGTCCGGGTGGACCCGGTGACTGAGCACGCCGTCGGGGTAGATGGTGATGCCCGGCGGAGGGTTCTCGTACGTCGCCTTGAGGTCGCCCTGCGCGGACTTGATCAGGGTGTACGCGTCCTGGAGCAGGTCGCGGACGGACTCGGCCTCGGTGACGGCGTCGCCGAACTCCTTCGTCGTCTTGGCGACGAATTCCTTGGTCACCGTGGCGTTCTCGCCCCGCCAGGTCGACTTGTCCGCCTTCGTCTTCATCGCCGACGCCTCGGTCCTGAGGGCGGTCAGCTTGGTGATCATCTCGGTCCACTGGGTGACCGCGGTCTCCGCCGGACCCAGCTTGGCGTTCAGGAGCTGTTCGAACGTGGGCACGGTGGCTCCTTAGCGGAAGAGCTGGCTGATCCGGGACGCGGGCACGGCGCCCTCGGCACCGGGGGCGACCGGGCCGATGATGCGCAGCTGCGCGCCGATCCAGTCGTCGTCGGCCTTCGCGGACTTCTTCGTGTAGTTCAGGTGGTTGGAGATGTGCGCGCATGCCTGAAGGAGGGTCTTGACCTGGGTCTCCCAGGTCTTGTTCACCTCGCCGAGGGCGGCGCCGGCGTCGAAGCCGTCGCCCTTCAGGCTGCCGGCCGCGGTCTCGCTGGCCGCGCCGGCGTGCTTTCCGCCGGACTGGAGCCCGTTGAACAACCCGTACGCGGCGTGGCCGATGTCACCGAGGTCGTCGTCCTCGACCACGTAGTCCGCCGAACCCTTGGCCGGCGTGGAGCCACCCGTACTGTCGGCCTGGTTCAGCCTCATCGCGACGGCCGCCTTCGCCGCGGCCCACTCGTCCTCGAACGACATCGTCCACACCCCCGTGTTTCGTGATGGCCGGAATCGACCCGCGGATCTCGCTCTCAGGGCGGTCAGCGGGCCGGCCAGGAGTAATCGATCATACGAACGGGTTCTCCGCGGGCGGGTGTCCTTATGCCTTTTTCGTGCGGGAAAAGCCCAGTTCGGCGACGGGTGCCGGGGTGAAAGATGGGTGGCAGCATGTATGGAAGCGTCGATCGCGGTCGACGAGGCTTGCTCCGACGGTGGTGTTTCCGACCGAGGGCGGCCACAGCCGCACCGAAGGAACCAGCCAGCGCGAGGAGGATAAGGGGCGTGCCGCTCTTCTGGCGGATGTTCCTGTTGAACGCCGTCGTCCTCGTCCTCGCGACCGGACTGCTGATGGGACCGTGGGTGACGGTGTCCAGCCCGGTCCTGCCCCGCGAGGCGCTCGTGCTGTGCGGCGGCCTGGTCGCGCTGCTCGTGGCCAACGCCCTGCTGTTCCGCGCCGGTCTCGCTCCGCTGCGGCGGCTGACCAAGGCGATGGCCGAGGCGAATTTGTCGAAGCCGGGACAGCGCGCCCGCGTCACCGGACACGGCGAACTGGCGGAGCTCACGGAGACCTTCAACGTCATGCTCGAACGGCTGGAGGCGGAGCGGGCGGCGAGCAGCGGCCGTGCGCTGTCGGCGCAGGAGGCCGAGCGCCGGCGCGTCGCCCGCGAGCTGCACGACGAGGTCGGCCAGACCCTCACCGCCGTCATCCTGCAGTTCAAGACCCTCGCCGACCGCGCGCCGGCCCCGCTGCGCGAGGACGTCGTCACCGCGCAGGAGACCGTGCGCGACAGTCTGGACGAGGTACGGCGTATCGCCCGCAGGCTCCGGCCGGGGGTCCTGGAGGACCTCGGTCTGCTCAGCGCGCTGAGGGCGCTCACGACGGAGTTCTCCACGCCGGGCGTCACCGTGAGCCACCGGCTGGACGGCTCGCTGCCCTCGCTCGGCGCGGAGACCGAACTCGTGCTCTACCGCGTGGCCCAGGAAGCGATGACCAACGCCGCCCGGCACGCGGGCGCGAGCAGGATCGACCTCGCGCTGCGGTCCGTCGAGCCTCGCATCGTGGAGCTGGTGGTCGGTGACGACGGCCGCGGTCTGCGCGGTACGGAGGAGGGAGCCGGGATCCAGGGCATGCGCGAACGCGCTCTCCGCCTCGGCGCGGCGCTCACCCTCACGTCCGACGACGCCGAGGGCACGACCCTACGTCTGCGGGTGCCGCTGCCGACCGAGGGAGCCGCGTGAACCCGCCCGTACGCATCCTGCTGGCCGACGACCACACCCTCGTACGGCGCGGCGTACGTCTCGTCCTCGAGTCGGAGCCGGACCTGGCCGTGGTGGGCGAGGCCGACGACGGCGCCCACGCGATCGAGCTGGCCCGCACCGTCGACGCCGATCTCGCCGTCCTCGACATCACGATGCCGCGGATGACGGGCCTCCAGGCCGCCCGCGCCCTGACCCGGCAGCGGCCGGGCCTGAAGATCCTCTTCCTGACGATGCACGACAGCGAGCAGTACTTCTTCGAGGCACTGAAGCTCGGGGCCTGCGGATACGTCCTGAAGTCGGTGGCCGACCGGGATCTGGTGGACGCGTGCCGCGCGGCGATGCGCGACGAGCCGTTCCTCTATCCCGGTACGGAAACCGCGCTGATCCGGCACTACGTGGAGCGGGTCCGCCGCGGGGAGGCACCGCCGCGCAAGCCGATCACCGAGCGCGAGGAGGAGATCGTCAAACTCGTCGCCGAGGGCCGCTCCACCAAGGAGATCGCCGAGCTCCTGTTCATCAGCGCGAAGACCGTCGACCGCCATCGGGCGAACGTGCTGCAGAAGCTCGGCATGCGCGACCGGGTCGAGCTGACCCGGTACGCCATCAGGACCGGGCTGATCGAGCCCTGAGGCCCGCGACGCCGGGGTCGGGTGTGGACCGTGGTGATCGAGGCGTGGCCTCCGGGGCGCTTCTCCTGCCGTTCGCACCGTTCGTACCGTCCGCCCCGTCTCTGGCGGTCCTTCCGGACCTGGTGACGTCGGCCGCCGACGGGGTCGGGGTGAGGGAAGGGGGCACCGGGGACGGCCGGGGCGTGCCCGGCGTGCGGGGCGGGGGTGAGGGGGGAGCGGTGCTGGAAGGGGCCGGGGCCAGCGGCATCACGGGGGCCGGGCGGACCGACTCCGCCGAGGGCCACAGCACGGCGACGGCGACGGCGGCGGTGACGGCCACGGCGGCGCCTCCCGCGGCCGCCGCGCGCCGGCGGCGCCATGCCGCGCGGCGGCGGACATGTGCGAAGGTCCCGGGCGGCGGGGTCAGCACGACGAGCGGCGGGCGCAGCAGGGCCTTCAGCTCCTCGTCGTGGCTCTCGTCCCCGTCCCACGGCTCAATGGGCGTGATCAACAAGTCCTCCGAGTCTGGCGCGCAGGAGTTCTCGGGCCGCGTGCAGGTCAGATTTGACCGTTCCTTCTCTTCGCCCCGTGAGCAGGGCGACCTCCCGGACCGGCAAGTCAGCGTAGTAGTACAGGAGAACCGGGATCCGCAGGCGTTCGGGCAGCGACTGCACCAGCAGCCGCACCGGGACCGACGACTCGGCCCCCGGGTCCCGGGCGGCCAGGGACGCCTCCGTGGCGACATGCCGCATCGCCCGGCGTTCGCGTTCCAGCTTGCGCCAGTGGTCGCGTACCAGGTTGGCGGCCGTCACGTAGAGGAACCCGCGGGGCTCGTCGACGCTGGTCCAGCGGGACCACAGGCGCGTGAACGCCTCGGACGCGATCTCGCAGGCGGTGCCGTCGTCGTCGACCAGACGACGGCACCACCCGGCGAGACCGGGATAGAGGTCGGCGAACAGCGCGGACGCTGCTCGGTCCTTGGATCGGCTCAACTCTCCCCAGAGTTCTCGAAGTCGGCGCGGGTGACGGGGTTCAGCGCGGGGCGCCGGAGGTGCCGGAGAGGGACGCGAAGACCACCACGTTGCCCAGATAGCCGTGGTCGGTCCGCGTGCCGCCGCAGGTGATCAGGCGCAACTCCGGGCGGTCGACATCCCCGTAGACCTCCCCGGTCGGGAACCGCTCCTTGGCGACCTCCTTCACCTTGTCCACGGTGAAGACGGCCGAGGTGCCGCCCCGCAGGGCGACGACGATCCGCGCCCCCGGCCGGAGCCGGGACAAGTTCCGGAACACGCCGTCCCCGTAGCGCCCGACGGTCACATGACCGAGCAGGACGGAGGGGCCCACGCGTCCCGGGACGGGGGAGTCGCGGTACCACCCGGCCGGGTCGTCCGCCTGGACCGGCGGGACCTGGACGGTCCCGTCGGCGGCGAGACCCAGGGACATCACCGGGGTGTCCACCCCGATGTCCGGGATCTCCAGGCGTACCGGCCCCGACCGTGTGGCCGGATCCGGTACGGCCCGCTCTCCGGCGGGCGAGGCGGGGGCGGCGGGCGCCACGGCGGTTCCGGACGCCTCCGGCGCCGGAACCCGCTCACAGCCGGCCGTCAGTGTGACCGCGGTCAGCGTCGCCACCAGCGTGGCGGTCCATGGCGCCCGCACCGGTCAGCCCTGGCCCTGGTGCCTGCGGCGGAGCACCAGGGTGCCGGCGCCCACCAGCAGCGCGGTCGCGCCGAGCGCCGCGCCGGTCACGGCCGCGGTCGAGACCGGGGCCGTGTCGGAGTCGCCGGCCGACGCCATCGGCGGTACGCCGGTGTCCGGGGCTCCCGAGGGGACGACCCGGACCTGCCCCGGGGTCTTGCCCGCCGGAGCGGGGGTCGCGGTCGGCGTCGTCGTGCCCGAGCCCGCCCTTGTCACGGCCGGCGCGGGAGCCGGCCGCAGGGTCGGTGCCGCGGTGCCGGAACCCCCGCGCTTGACCGCCGGAGCGGGGGCCGCGGTGGGCGCCTTGGCGTCCGAACCGCCGCTCTCGGCCACCGGAGCGGGGGCCGCCGTCGAGACCGCCGGGCCGGAGCCCCTGCTGTCGGCCATCGCGGTGCCGGTGCCCGCCGCGGCCGCGGCCAGTGCCGCGGCGCAGACGAACGCGGCCATGGAAGCGCGTATGCGCATGTGGAGTCTCCCCTTGACAGGCCGTCCGTCCCCGGTGAGAGGGCGACGGGCGGCTTCGCGTGTGGAATCGGCGGGAGAGACGACGGAGCACCGGCCCCGGTTGTAAAGAGAAGGCAAAGTCATGAGGGGGCCGCGAAGGCGGGGTTCCGGGCGGGGGGCCTCGGCCCCGGTCACACGGCTCGGCTCACAGCCATCCGCGGCGCGCCGCCTGCCAGGCGAGCTGCATACGGGTCGCCGCCCCGGCACGTTCCATCATGCTCTGGATGCGGCGCTGCACGGTCCGGCGGCTCAGCTGCATCTGGGACGCGATCGCCTTGTCGGCGACCCCCGCCACCAGCAGGGACAGCAATGTGCTGTCGGTGGGCGCCAGTCCGCCGGGTGCCCCGGCCGCGTCGAGGGCGGAGATCTCGCCGGTGTCGTCGAGGCGCAAGGGGACGGCGCTTTCCCAGTACCGGTCGAACAGCGCCACCAGCGCCTCCAGCAGATTGCTGTCCCTGACCAGCGCCGTGGTGGGTTCCTCCGGGCTGCCGTGCGGGCCGCCGGCGACCAGCGGGAAGATGGCGACGCTACGGTCCGCGATGGCGAGGCGCAGCGGCAGACGGGGCGCGGCGCGGGCGTTCTCACCGGCCCGTACGCCCGCCACCACGTTGTCGACGGCCCCTTCGTCGTCGAAGAACGCCTGTTCGTACACCACGCGGTAGCGGACCCCGCGGGCCAGTGCCTCGTATTCCTCGGTGTTGCTGCCCGACGGCATCGCCACGTACTGGGCCTTGCAGAACCAGAGCATCTCGTCCCGCGCGCAGTTCTGGAGCCGCCGGAGGTTCTGGCGCAGCGCCTCCGCCCCGGTGACCACTTCCAGCAGCTGGCCGGCGTCGTGCCGGCGCATCGTGTCGCGGTACGTGTCGATCAGCCGGGCCGCCTCGCGCTGAGCCAGGTCGAGCGCGTCGGCGCTCCGTTTCAGCCGGGGCAGCAGCGCCACGTCCGGGGGAGCCGCCTGGTAGAGCCGGGGCGGACCGTCCGACGGGTTGACGAGGCTCTTCGCGGCGAGCGCGTCCAGGGCGTGCCGGGTCCGCGCGTCCGTGAGGCCGCATTGCCGGGCGAGGTCCGTCGCGCCCGCCCGCCCGGACGCCACGAGCAGTGCGTAGACCGCCTCCTCGTCAGCGGACAGGCCGGCGAGCTCCAGTACCACGAATGCCCCCTCGCACCCCGCGCTTCGAACGGCTGAGTACCGTACTACACACAGGAGTACGGGGGATGAACGGCCAAGCCGCCCATCCCCCGCGGGAGCGCTGGTCAGCGCAGTGCGTAGGCGCGCCGCACGGTCTGGCGGACGGCGTTCCCGTCGGCGTCGGAGGCCGTGACGCGCAGCGTCACCCAGGCACCCTTCGCCGGCCGGCTGTCGACCTTGGCCCGGAAGGAGTCGGGGCCGAGGCCGGTCGTCTTCGCCGCGGACCAGGTGCGCCCGTCGTCGAAGGACGTCTCGACCCGGACGGTCACGCCGCGCGGCGCGGGCAGTCCGTCCTGGGCGCGGACCCGGAGACCGAGGGTGTGCGTGCCCGCGCCGCGCAGGGTGTTGCGGGCGTCGACGGGGACGTCGTAGTCGAGCTGGAGCAGCGGCAGCGGCAGCGGCGCGGCGGCGTCCGTCCGGCCCGACGCGAAGGACCAGGAGGTCGTGGTGGCCGTACCGGTCCGCCACTCCTCCGCGTCGCGGGCGGTGGCCATGTCCAGCCGGTAGGCGGCCCGTTCGGGCCCGACCTCCACGTCCCGCCAGGCGTCGCGCAGATCGCCGAGCTTCTTGCCGTCGCGGTACAGGACGGCGCTCACCGAGTCGCCGGCCCACTCCCGGGAGGTGCTCCCGGCCCCGATGTCGCCCTCCACGGAGGCCCAGGCCCAGTGCCCGGCCTGGGAGTCCGTGAACTCGGGGATCCGCAGCCGCAGCACGTTCCCGTCGCGCACGGTCGGGGTGGCGGTGCCGGCCGGGATGGACGGCCGGACGACCGCTCCCGCCCAGGTCTCCGCCGGCTGCGTGCCGGGCCGGTAGGTCCGCGGCCTGTCCCGCATGCCGAGGCCGAGCGTGCCGTCCATGTCGAACGTCGGCCGGTAGTGCACCAGGTGCTGCCAGGTGGTGTCGCCGGAGCTGACGTACTCGGTCCGGGCGGCTCCGAGCGGCACGAGCCGGGTGTACTGGAGCCAGGCCGTCTTGAAGTACGGCCGCCAGCCGAAGCGCTGCTCGGCCGCCCAGCCCTGGCCCGTACCGCCGTTGTCCGCGTACGTGCTCTTGATCACCGCGCTGTTGCGGTCGGAGACGGTGTGGACGACGCGCGAGGGGATCTGCCCCGAGGACACCTGCATCACGTCGTACATGTAGGGGCTGCGGGGCGCGCCCGAGAACGTCACGGGGGTCGAGCCCTTGCTCATCCGGGCGAGCAGTCGCGCTCCCGGGCCCGCGCCGATGCGGATCGTGGGCAGGGCCAGACGCTCGCCCTGCGGGGTCCAGCGGGTCCAGCCGGACGGGTCCGGGTGGACGAGGACCACGGCGCGGACGCCGGCGGCGGCGGCCCGCTCGACGAGCTCGTCCTCGCTCGCCCCCTCCGGGTTGTCCACGACGGCGAGCCGGCCGCGGGCGTGCCGGAAGTCGGGAGCCGAGGCGTCACCGGCGTCGACCGCGGTCAGGGTGGCCCCCCGGTCGGGGAAGAACGGCGACCGCGGCATGTAGAAGGGGTTCAGGTCGAGATCGGGGCCCGGCACCCGAGCCCGCAGCATCGGGGCGACGAGCTGCCAGCGGGAGGAGAACTCGAAGGAGCCCTCGGTGACCTTGGCGGTCGGGCTCACGTACAGCCGCTTGGCGATGTCGAAGTACATCGTGCCCTGCGTCATCTCGCGGCCGTCGAGCTCCCGGTGGGTCTGGAAGCTCAGGATGCCGCGCTGCTCCGCGGGCCGGGGCGTGCGGATCTCCACCGGGACGGTGGTACGGGCGTCCAGGGTGACGGTCGTGTCCTTGGTGACCTTCACTTCCGGCAGGACGACCTGGCGCAGCTCCTGGCCGTCGTCCGAGTTGTCGATCCAGCCGTTCTCCAGCTGGTAGACGCCTTCCTCGACCTCGGTCTCGACGGACGAGGGGTTGGTGTAGCCGGCGAAGCCGTCGGGGCCCCAGATGCTCGGGTAGCCGTCGGCGGGCTTGCCGTCCTTGTCGTACATCTTCACGGTGAGCCGGTGCGTGGGCCCGCGGACGACGAGACCGAGGGTGGTGTGCACGGTGGTTCGCCCGTCGGCGGACGCGGCGGTGACGTAGCCGTAGTACTTGCCCCGTCCGGCCCGCGACGGATCGACGGTCAGCGGGACCTCCACCGTCGCTCCGGCCGGCACGCGCACCGACTCGGCGCCGAGCCGCACCGAACCCTCGGCGGGTGCCCGGCCGCCGTCCGTGGCCAGCTTGACGGAGAGCGCGAGCGTGACGTCCTGGTCGGACGAGTTGGCGTACCGGATCCGGGACGCGGTGGCGTCCGTGGCGGTGGTGGCGTCGGACTCGAACGGGCCGAGGGCGAGGGTGCCCGTGGCGGTGACCGGCCCCAGGGCCGCGGCGCGGACGTCGATCCGGCCGCCGCCCTCCTCCGTCACCTTCTGGCCGGGGACCGTGACGGCGGTGCTGACCAGCGCGTCCTTGAGCCGGGCGCCGTCCCAGTCGGGGTGGCGCTGGGCGAGCAGCGCGGCGGCGCCCGCCACGTGCGGGGTCGCCATGGACGTACCGGAGGCGGCGACGTAGTCCGCGTCCACCGGGGTGCCCATGGTGGTCCCGGCCGCGCGGGCCGCCACGATGTCGACGCCCGGCGCCGTCACGTCCGGCTTGACGGCGTCGTCCCCGTAGCGCGGACCACGGCTGGAGAACGAGGCGAGCGCGTCCTTCCGGTCGACGGCGCCGACCGTCAGCGCGGCGTCCGCCGCACCGGGGGAGCCGACGGTGCCGGCGCCCTGCTCGCCCGCGTTGCCGGCCGCCACGACGAACAGGGTGCCGGTGCTGCGGCTGATCTCGTTCAGCGCCTGGCTCATGGGATCGGTGCCGTCGGAGGAACCTTCGCTTCCGAGGCTCATGTTGACGACCTTGGCGCCCTGCGCCGCGGCCCACTCCATGCCGGCGATCGCCGACGACTCGCTGCCGTAGCCGTCGTCGCCGAGGACCTTCCCGACCAGCAGCCGCGCCCCGGGCGCGACGCCCTTGCGGCTGCCCCCGGACGCGGCACCGCTGCCGCCGACGATGGAGGCGACATGGGTGCCGTGCCCGTAGACGTCGCCGGTGCCGGAACTGCCGGAGAAGTCCTTGGCCTCGACGATCCGGCCCGCCAGGTCGGGGTGGTTCCCGTCCGCGCCGGTGTCCAGGACGGCGACCTTGACCCCGTCGCCCTGGGAACCGGTCTGCCAGACGGCCGGGGCGCCGATCTGGGCCGTGCTGCGGTCGAGGGACGCGCGGATCCGCTGGTCCAGCCACACCCGGGGCGTGGCGGCGACGTCGGCCTTCTTCAACTGGCCGCCGACGGGCAGCAGTTGCTTCCAGAACCGGCCGAGGTCCGCCTCGTCCACCCGCACCGCCCGCGCGCCGATGCTGTCGAGCCCGCGGACGGACGTGCCCTCGGCGGCCAGTCCCTGGAGCGCCGACGGCGTCGCCCGCCCGCCGGACTCCACGATGAGCGGCAGGGCGTCCGTGTGCGCCGTGTCGTACTTCTGGGCGATGAGCGCCGTCACGTCGAAGAGCCGGCGGTCCAGGCGTCCGGTCGACACCAGGGCGCCCGCGTCGGACGGGAGCACCGTCACATGGCCGTCCTGTTCGTACGTCCGGAAGACGACGCCCCGGCGCCCGTCCCCCGGAGTGACGGAGGCGGTCTGCCGCCCGCCCCCGGCCGGGGTGACGGTCACGCGGTCGCCGGTGATCAGCCGCACCGTCGTCGAGTTGTCGGCGGGCGGGTTCGCGCGGGCGTCCGGGGAGGGGCCGCTCGCGCCGGCGGGCAGGGGTGCCACGGCACCCACGGCCAGCGCGAATCCCGCGGATATCGCCGCCCAGAGGCGGATCCGTCTCATCAGTACTGCCTTCCTTGCTCAGGGGCGTGTGCTGGTGGAGCTGGTCGAGCGGTTCCTGCTGGTGGTGCTGGTCGTGCCGGCTGTGCTGGTGACGCGCTGGAAAGAATCGGCCGACTGGAGGCGGGATGTCACTCGATCCGGGTGGCGCGGATGGGACATGTCGCAACGGCGACATGTCGCTTTGGAGCGGCAGATTCCGCGGGTGTCCTCAACTCGCCTGCGAATGCGGCGTGTTGGCGATCAGGCTCGGGGCGGGGGGTGTGTCGTACGCCGACGGGCGGTACGGACCAGGCGACGGGACGGCGGTACGGACCAGGCGGCGGGGCGGCCTCGGCCGGCGGGCGCCCGTATGGCCGTCGGCCGGCCCGGCGCCGCCGGTGAAGCACCCGTGCGGACCAGTGTCCCGTGCGGGGGCGCGTACCGGATGTGAGCATGTAGTCCCACCGTGCCCCCGGACCCGGGGCGGGTGGGCCGGCCCCGGCCCGAGGCGTCCGCGGAGGTGACCGCCCGTGCTCGTGCTGAGCGTCCTGGCCGCCCTCCTCGGCGCGATGAGCAACGCCGTCGGCACCGTGCTCCAGCGCAAGGCCGCGCTCAACGTCCCCGCGAGCCACGCCCTCAAGCCCCGCCTGTTCGCCGACCTGGCGCGGCAGCCGGTGTGGGTGGCCGGCATCGGGGCCGTCGCGGGAGCGGCGGCGTTCCAGGCGCTCGCCCTGGCCACCGGCCCGCTCGCCCTGGTCCAGCCGGTCTTCATCCTGGAGCTGCCGTTCGCCCTGATGATCGGCTCGTACGTGCTCCGGCGGCGCCTGCCGACGGCGGACTGGCGGGCGATCGGGTACATCGTCGTCGGACTGGCGGTGGTCCTGGTCGCCGCTCATCCGCACGGTGGGAACGCCCAGGCTCCGATGGCGCTGTGGGTCCCCGCGATCGTCCTGGGCCTCGGTCTGATCGCGGGCCTGGTGGCCGTCGCCCGCCGCCTCCCGCCCGGCGCGGGCCGGGCCGCCTGCCTGGGTACGGGCTCGGCCGTGGCGAACGCGCTCACCGCGGCCCTCATGAAATCGGCGGCCCGCACCTTCGCCGACCACGGGGCGGTCGCCTTCCTGACCGTCTGGCAGACCTACGGATTCGTCCTGTGCGGCGTCCTGGCGATCGTCCTGCTGGAGAACGCCCTGCAAGCGGGCCCCATCACGGCCTCCCAGCCCGCGCTGACACTCGGAGACGCCCTCGTCAGCCTCCTCCTCGGTGTCGTGCTCTACAAGGAGGAGATCGGCGACGGCTGGTGGCTGCTGCCGATGGGGGCGGGCCTCGTCCTCATCGTGCTGGGCACGGTGCGGCTGTCCCGGGTCGCGTCACTGACCCGCATCCTGCCGTCGTGACCCGGGCCGGCGGAAGCCGCCGTCAGGCGCGTCCTGTCTCAGCAAAGCCGGCGCGCGGCTCCATGAGGCAGGTCGGCGGGGCCGAGGAAACGGATGTGGGGGCGGTCGGTCCCGGTGGGGCGGGTGATGTGGGCGCGGACGCCGTAGACGTCCGCGAGGAGTTCTTCGGTGAGGACCTCGTCCACCGGGCCCGCGGCCGCCACCCGGCCTTCGCGCAGGACCACGACGTGGTCGCAGTACATCGCCGCGAGGTTGAGGTCGTGCAGGGCCATGACGCAGGTGAGGCGGAGGCCCGAGACCAGGGTCATGAGGTCGAGCTGGTGCTGGATGTCGAGGTGGTTCGTCGGTTCGTCCAGGAGGAGTTCGCGCGGTTCCTGGGCGAGGGCGCGGGCGATCTGGACGCGCTGGCGTTCGCCGCCGGAGAGGGTGCGCCAGGTGCGGTGGGCCCGGTCGGCCAGTCCGGTGCGGACGAGGGCGGACCGTACGGCCTCCTCGTCCGCGGCCGTCGTCGGCGACCATGCCCGGCGGTGCGGGATGCGGCCGAGGCGTACGGCGTCGGCCACCGTCAGATCGACCTGGGTGCCGGCGTGCTGCTCGACGACGGCGACGCGCCGGGCGAGCGCGCGGCGCGGTACGGAGCCCAGCGGGTCGCCGTCCAGGGTCACCACCCCGGCGTCCGGCGCGAGGACGCCGGAGAGGACGCGCAGGAGGGTGGACTTCCCCGAACCGTTCGGGCCCAGCAGACCGGTGAGCGTGCCGGGGCGCGGTGCGAGCGTCACGCCGTCCAGGACGAGCGCGCCGCCCGCCGTACGGGAGACGTGTGCGGCGCGGAGCCCCGTACCGCCGTCGGGTACGGGCGGTGTGCCGGTCATCGCGTCCTCCTCGTGCGGTACAGGACGAGGACGAACGCGGGGACACCGATGAGCGATGTCACCACGCCGACCGGCACTTCCTGCGGGTCGAGGACCGTACGGGCCAGGGTGTCGGTCCAGACGAGGAAGACCGCCCCGGCCAGGGCGGTCAGCGGCAGCAGCCGGGCGTGCCCCGGGCCGACGAGGGCACGGACCGCGTGCGGCAGGACCAGGCCGACGAAGCCGATCGCGCCGGCGGCCGAGACCAGGACCGCGGTCAGCAGGGCGGTGACCGAGAGGAGGACCAGCCGGGTCCGCGCCACCGGCACGCCGAGCGCCGCCGCCGCGTCCTCGCCGAACGCGAAGGCGTCCAGGGTCCGGGCGTGTCCGCCGCAGACCAGCAGCGCGCCGGCGAGGACGGCCGCGCACACCCCGACGTCGGACCAGTCGGCGCCGCTGAGCGAGCCGAGCAGCCAGAACAGGACGCCCCGGGTGGTCTCGGCGTCGGCGGCGGTCATCACCACGAACGAGGTCAGCGCGGAGAAGAGCTGCATCGCCGCGACCCCCGCCAGGACGACACGGTCTGTCGAACCCCCCAGCGTGTGACTGAGCAGCAGGACCAGGGCGAAGGAACAGAGCGCGCCCAGGAAGGCGCCTCCGGTGACGGAGACCAGACCCCCGCCCACGCCGAGGACCACGACCGCGACCGCGCCGGCCGATGCGCCCGAGGACACCCCGAGGACGAACGGGTCGGCCAGCGGATTGCGCAGCAGCGACTGCATCACCGCGCCGCACACCGCCAGCCCGGCACCGCACACGGCCGCGAGGAGGGTACGGGGCAGCCGCAGCTCCCAGACGATGCCGTCCCGGATCGGGCTCAGGCCGGACGGGCTTCCGCCCAGATGGGAGGCGACCACGGACCAGGCGTCCGGGACGCGGATGTCGGCCGGGCCGATCGTGAGGGCGAGGGCGACCGAGGCGCACAGGAGGAGGACCCCGGCGGCCCCGGCGAGCGGGGGAAGCGCCCGGGACGTACGGGGGGCACGGGGCGTACGGGGGGCACGGGGCGTACGGAGGGTACGGGGTGTGGCGGGGCTCGCCTCGGCCGCCGTGTCCGGGCCGGTCCGGGTCACTTCGCGAGCCCGTACGTCCGCAGCGCCGCGGCCACCTTCTCGATGCCCTCGACGGTGCGGATCGTGGGGTTCATGGCCTGGCCGCTGAGGATCACGTACCGCTTCTTCCGTACCGCCGTCATGTTCCGGGTGACGGGATGCGACTCCAGGAACTCGATCTTCTTCGCGGCGCTCTCGGCCGACTGCGCCTTGCGGGTCAGATCGGCGATCACCAGCACGTCGGGGTCGCGGTCGGCGACGGTCTCCCAGTTGATCTGCGGCCACTCCTCCTTGGTGTCGTCGAAGACGTTCTTCACCCCGAGCGTCCCGCTGACGATCCCCGGCGCGCCGCAGCAGCCGGCCATGTACGGCCCCTGGGAGTCGGAGAACCAGTACAGGACGGACGCGTCGCCGAAGTCGGCGCCGGCCTTGGCCTCGTCGACCCGGGCGCGGAGTTCCCCGACGAGCTTCTCGCCGCGCTCCGGGACGTCGAACACCCGGGCCAGGTCGCGGATCTCGCCGTACACCGTGTCCATGGTCAGCGGCCGGGTGCGGATGCCGTCGCCGTCGCCGCTGTTGTCCTTGCCGACGCAGTCGGTGGGGGAGAGGTACGTGGGCACGCCGAGCCGCGCGAACCGCTCCCGGGGCGCCACACCGCCCTTGCCCAGGGTGTAGAGGAAGGAGGCGCTGACGAAGTCGGGTTCGGCGTCGAGGACCTTCTCGAACGACGGGTAGCGGTCGGCGAGCCGGGGAACCTTCGCGTTCGCCTTCTCCAGCCCCTTGAGGACCGGGTCCGTCCAGGTGGCGGTGCCCACCATGCGGTCGGCGAGCCCGAGCGAGAGCAGGATCTCGGCCGACCCCTGGTCGAGGGCGACGGCCCGGCTGGGTGCGCGCTCGATCTGCACGCGCTGCCCGCAGTCGTCGAGACGGACGGGGTATCCGGCGGCCGTCTCCTTCGTCTCGGCGGAAGCGGCCGGGCCTCCGCCGGTGCCGCAGCCGGCCACGAGAACGGCACCGGCCACGAGCAGGGCGGCGGAACGGACGGGGTGTGCGAGGGGCACGGAAGGAGTCCTCTGCGTCACGGCTCATGCGCGGAGCCTGTCGTACGGTGCTCCCCGGGCGGCGGCGGGTGCCGCCACTCGGGCCGCCAGCAGGTTTTCGGACTCGGGGTCGTCCGGACGGAGCGCCTTCCCAGGCCCCATGGGGCCCAGTGGCCGATGCTCCGCCCGTCACCCTCACCGCTGCGCGTCAGTTCCGGATTCCCACCGGATTCCCTGACCCGTGCACATACCGTGTCGATACGTACAGAGGTGCGACTGGCCCGGGCAAGTTACCACAGGCGGATCTTGGCCCGGCCGGCCGGCCGGAGCGAGGCCCGTCCGCCCCTCCCTCCAGCCCGCCGTCACCCGCCATCGTCCAGGCCGAAGCTTTACCTCGGGCCTTCTGGGAATCCCGGGTGAATGGTTATTCACTTGATACGGTGAATCATTATTCACCTCGCATCCCGTCCTGCCTCTGGAGTGCCCTGTGGCCCCGATAGCCGTCCCGCCGGACCCAGCCGCCACCCCCGACGGGCCCACGGGCCGGCCCGGAGTGCGGGAGCGGGCCACGGTCCCGGTACTGGCCTTCGGCGGCATCCTCATGGCCGTCATGCAGACGGTCGTCGTTCCGCTGCTGCCCGATCTGCCCCGGCTGACCGGCGCCTCGGCGGGCGCCGTCTCCTGGATGGTGACCGCCACGCTGCTGGCCGGCGCCGTGCTCACCCCGGTGCTCGGACGCGCCGGCGACATGTACGGAAAGAGGCGCGTCCTGCTGGCCGCGCTCGGGCTGATGACCCTGGGCTCGGTGCTCTGCGCGCTCTCGTCCGACATCGGCGTACTCATCGCGGCCCGCGCGCTGCAGGGCGCCGCGGCCGCCGTCGTCCCGTTGTCGATCAGCATCCTGCGCGACGAACTGCCGCCCGAGCGGACCGGATCCGCGGTCGCGCTCATGAGCTCCACCGTCGGCATCGGCGCGGCGCTCGGCCTGCCGCTCGCCGCGCTCGTCATCCAGTACGCCAGCTGGCACACCATGTTCTGGGCGACCAGCGGCCTCGGCGCGGCCGGCTTCCTGCTCGCCTGGTGGGCGGTCCGCGAGTCGCCCGTCCGCGCCCCCGGCCGCTTCGACGTCGTCGGCGCGCTGGGCCTGGCCGCCGGACTGGTCACCCTGCTCCTCGGCGTATCGCAAGGCGGTCAGTGGGGGTGGGGAAGCCCGCGCGTCATCGGCCTGTTCGTGGCCTGCGTGGTGATCCTGGGACTGTGGTGCGTCCAGCAGCTGCGCGTCGAGCGGCCCCTGGTCGACCTGCGCCTGGCGGCCCGCCCGCGCGTCGCGCTGCCCCACGTCGCCGCGCTGCTGGTCGGCTTCGGCTTCTACGCCAACTCCCTGGTGACGGCCCAGCTCGTCCAGGCGCCCGAGGCCACCGGCTACGGGCTCGGCCTGTCCATCGTCGGCAGCGGCCTGTGCCTGCTGCCCGGCGGCCTGACCATGCTGCTGTTCTCCCCGCTGTCGGCCCGTATCTCGGCGTCCCGCGGCCCGCGCGTCACCCTCGCCCTGGGCGCCGCCGTCCTCGCCGTCGGCTACGCCGTGCGCATCGCGGACAGCCGCGACCTGTGGATGGTCATCGTGGGCGCGTCGATCGTCGCCACCGGTACCTCCCTCGCCTACTCGGCGCTGCCCACCCTGATCCTGGGCGCCGTGCCGGCCGGGCAGACCGCGTCCGCGAACGGCGTCAACGTCCTGATGCGCACCATCGGCCAGGCCGTGTGCAGCGCCGCCGTCGCCGCGATCCTGGTCCACCACACGAGCCCCGTCGGCGGCATCCCGCTGCCCACGCTCCACGGCTATCTGCTGGCGTTCGCGATGGCGGGTACGGTCGCCCTGGTGGCCTGTGCCGCCGCCCTCGCCATCCCCAGGGACCGCGCCCCCGGCGGCGGCCTCCGGACCCGGACCCGGACCCGGACCCGGACCCGGACCCGGGCCCGCGGCCGTGCGGACGCGGCCGTACGCGACGAGGCGCTGGAAGGAGCATGACCCTCATGACCACCCGATCCGCCACCGCCCGCGCGGGCAAGGCCGGGGAGCCGGGGTCCGGCGACGCCGGGCCGCCCCGCGGCCCCGCCCGCCGGGACGCCGAGGCGACGAAGGCCGCGATCCTCCGGGCCGTCCGCCACCTCCTCGCCCGGCACGCGCAGGCGGACATCACGCTCAAGGCGGTCGCGGACCGGGCCGGGGTCAGCGCGCCCCTGATCCTCAAGTACTTCGGCAACAAGGACACGCTCTTCGCCCAGGTCATGTCCTTCGAGGAGGACGCCGCGGCGCTGCTGGACGCCCCGCTCGCGGACCTCGGCCGGCACATGGTCCGCCACGTCCTGGTGAGCCAGACCGAGCAGGGCGCCGACCCCGTCCTGCGGATCGTGTTCGCGCCGCTGCACGGCGAACAGGGCGACATCCTGCGCACCAACTTCCGTACGCAGGTCGTGGACCGCCTCGCCGGCCGGCTGGGCGGCCCGGACGCGGGCCTGCGCGCGGAGCTCGCGGTGGGCGCACTGCTGGGCCTGGGCGTGATGTTCGGCATCGCGCGCGGCGCCGAGGTACGGGCCGCGGACATCGACGACCTCGTCGCCCGCTACGGCCCCCTCGTCCAGGCGCAGCTGACGCCCTGAGCCGGGCCACGGGGCGCTGGTGCCGTCACTCGGACGGCACCAGGGCCACCGGCGGCCGGGCGTGGTGCAGCACGGCGTGGGCCGTGCTGCCGATACGTCCGCCCCACGGCGAGCGACGCGTGCGGCGGCCGATCACCACGAGCGCGGCGTGTTCGGCGGCCCGGATCAGCGCCGGCCCGGCCGAACCGGCGACCACCCGGCCGGTGGTCGTCACCTCGGCGTCGTACTTCGCCCGCCAGGG
Source organism: Streptomyces laurentii (assembly GCF_040635425.1). NCBI lineage: Bacteria > Bacillati > Actinomycetota > Actinomycetes > Kitasatosporales > Streptomycetaceae > Streptomyces > Streptomyces laurentii. Next base: position 27,302 of record NZ_JBEYHT010000030.1, read on the forward strand.
GTCGATCAGCTCGTCGAGCGCGCGCCCGATCGCGGGGCTGACGGAGTAGCGGAGGTCGGGCGCCATGGCGGGCCCGGGCGTCGCGAACGGCGGCAGCCGCTGCGCGTACACGATCTCCAGCCGGGCGCCGCGCCGCGCCGCCGCGTCGAAGGCGAATTCCAGGACGTCGTGGTCCGGCCGGTGCGGGTCGACGCCCGCCACGACCGTGTTCCCGGGCGGTGAGCCGCCGTCCGGCCGTACGAGGACGACGGGGCGTTCGGCCAGGCCGGCGACGGCCGTCCCGACCGAGCCCACGACATACCCGGACGCCCGGCCCAGCGCGCGCGAGCCGAGCACCAGCAGAGTGGCGTCCTCGCTCTCGGCGACGAGGCCCGGTACCGGATCGGCGGGCAGGAGGCGGGTGGTCACCGGCAGGCCGTGATGGCGTTCGCGCAGGACGGTGGCCGTACGGGCGAGCAGGTCGCGCGCCCACTCCTCGACGGGTCCGCGGGCGACGCACGGCGTCACGGCCTCCGGCGACGGCTCGCACACGTGCACGAGCCGCACCCCGGTCCCGCGCAGTTCCGCCTCGTCCGCCGCCCACCGCGCGGCGGCGTCCGCCTGCTCCGTACCGTCCAGGCCGACCACGATGCTCCGCGTCATGACCGGTCACCTCCTCGTGGCCGGAGCGGTACGCGCCGTACCGGCTCCCGCACCCTTCGAGCCTGTCCCCGGCGACGGCCCGGTGACAAGGGCCGAACGGGGGCCGAACGGGGTCGGAAAGGGACGGAAGGGGAACCAGGCAGCCCTGGCGAGGGTCCCCGGCCGGTGCTTTTCTGAAAGGGAGGAGGGGCCTGCGGGACGCGGAGAAGCGGCTTCGGGCCGCGCACCGCGCGATCAGGATCCGCGAGAAGCGGATGGGCCCCTCCTCCCGGAACGACACGCAAGGCGGTGGGCAGGATGGAACGTCCCGTGGTGGCGGGAGTCGACGGATCCGAGACCGGGCTCGCGGCCCTGGACTGGGCCGTGGACGAGGCCGAACGGTACGCGCTGCCGCTGCGGATCGTCCACGCCTCGCTCTGGGAGCGGTACGAGGGAGTGGAGACCGACCCGGCCGCGGACCGGCCCACCGGCCAGGACGAGGCCGAGGACATCGTCGCCGCCGCGGCCGAACACGCCCGGCTCCGCGCCCCTGGCGTCGCGGTCACCACCGCGGTCCTGCCCGACGACCCGGCCGGCGCGCTGCTCCGGGAGGCGGAGGAAGCCGCCCTCGTGGTCGTGGGCAACCGGGGGCGCGGCGAGTTCACCGGTCTGCTGCTCGGCTCCGTGAGCCTGGTGGTGGCCGCGCGGTCCTCCTGTCCGGTCGTCGTGGTCCGCGGCGACCGCTACACCCGGGACGCCGGGCACGGGCGGGTCCTGCTCGGGATCGGCGCGTATGACGTGGACTCCCCGGCCGTACGCTTCGCCTTCCGCGAGGCGGCCCTGCGCGACGCGGAACTCGACGTGGTCCGCGCCTGGCGGCGGCCGTCGCCCCGGCACACCGGCCATCCGCTCCTCACCGGCGAGGCCGGCGGCGGAGACGAACGCGGGGCGTCCGATCTGCTCGACAAGGCACTGGACGCGCTCGTGCGCGAGCACCCCCGGGTAGCGGTGCGCCGCGTCACGGTGGAAGGCGCCCCCCACCGGGTGCTGGTCCAGCGCTCCGCCGCCGCCGACCTGCTGGTCGTGGGCGCGCGCCGCCGCGACGCGCTCGTCGGCCTGGAACTCGGCCGGGTCGCCCACCGCGCCCTGCACCACGCCGAATGCCCGGTCGCCATCGTCCCGCAGTACCCGCCGCGGGGTCAGGAAGAACCGGAGGGCGCGGAGGACACGGAGGGCTAGGAGAGGGCGGAGGGCCAGGAGGGCGCGGAGGGCCAGGAGAGGAGAGAGAACGATGAGCGGACGCAAGATCGAACGCAGGCACATGTCCTTCCCGGACTTCGAGGACTGGTTCGGCCACTCGTTCCCGGGCCTTCCCGGCTGGCACCCCGCCACGGCGCCCCACTCGATCCCGGTGGAGATGTCCACCGGAGACGGCGCGTACGTGCTGCGCGCCGAACTGCCCGGGGTGGACCCCGACCGCGACCTCACCATCACCGCCGACGGCGACCTCCTGACCGTGCGCGCCGAGCACGTGGAGAGCACGGAGGACAAGGACCACTCCGAGTTCCGCTACGGATCCTTCCGCCGGACCGTACGCCTTCCGGTGCCCATCCCCGCCGACGGTGTCGACGCCTCGTACACGAACGGCATCCTCACCATCCGCGTCCCGATGCCCGACGAGAGCACCAGCACCGCGCGCACCATCCCGGTCAGACGGGCGGACGGCGGCGGCGCGTCCGAGGCGTCGTAGGCGTTCCAGGCGTATTGACTGCACCCGCATGATCGAGGGTCTGCCGCAGGCATGATCGAGGGCCCGTCGTGGGGGTGGACGCGGGCCCGCCGCGCAGTGCGCGGATTCAGGTCGGGCGATCCCATTGAGCCACCCACGTCCGTACTCTAACCTCTCGTTCATCGAACGGCCGTTCTGGCCGGGAGTGCACCACCTGGAGCCCAGCAACCCCCTGTCGGGGCGCGAGAAGAGGGAGATCCATCATGGTCAAGCACTACATCAAGTACGCCTTCAGCACGCTCACCGCGGCGATGTTCGCCAGCATGGTCTGACGACCGGCCCCGGCCTGGACCGGGAATCGGATTCCCGGTCCAGGAGCCAGGAGGCGTACGTGTTCGGCACTGCTTTCAGACAACTGCGGTACAGCACGGCGATCCTGCGCAACCGCCGGATCCGGCCACAGGACCTCGAACGGATCGCCCGCGATCTGCTGGAGACCCTGGCGGAGTTCGGCGAGCCGGGGGAGGACTCGGTCCTGCTGCCCGGGCAGTCCGGGGCGGTCGACCCCGACGTACGCCGCACGGTCACCGCGCGCAGTCTGCGGGCCACCGCCCGCGCGGCCGTCCGGCACACCCCCTACTACCGGCAAGCCTTCCAGGACCTGGGCCTCGACCCCGACGGGCTCACCCCGGAGACCTGGGAACAGGTGCCGGTCACCCCCAAGTCCGCCCTGCGCGGCCTGCCCGCCGCCTTCGTCTCCGCCGCGTCGGCCCCCGCGCTGATGGCGCTCACCACGGGGACCAGCGGGACGCCGACCACCGTCTGGTACTCGCGGGCCGAGGTGGAGATCATGGTCGCCATGAGCACCGTCTCCGCCGTGCTCGGCATGGGACTGCGGCCCCGGCACAGCATGGCCTACGCGGGCTGCTCCCGGGCGACCCTGCCGCTGCTCAACGTGGAGGAGTCGGTGACCCGGATCGGCGCGGCGTTCGTACCGATCGGCACCGTCGACCCGGCGGTGGCGCTCGACCGGCTCGCGACCCCGCTCGGACTGCGCGGCAAGGCCCCGCAGATCACCCACCTCACCGTCTCGGCGTCCTATCTGTCCGCCCTGGTCGAGGAGGCGGAACGGCACGACTGGCAGCCGTCGGACTTCGGCCTCGACTCGGTCGGCGTCGGCGGCGAGGTGCTCTCCGAACCGCTGCGGAAGCGGGCGGAGGCGGCCTTCGGGGCCCGGATCACGACCTCGTACATGATGACGGAGACGGTGCCGTCCGGCGGCACCCCCTGCGGCGCGGGACATCTGCACCACACCACCGAGTTCGGGCATCTGGAGGTGCTCGACCCCGAGACGCACGAGCCCACACCGCCCGGCGGGGTGGGCGTCATCGTCCAGACGCCGTACGTCCCGTACCGGGACTGCACCCTGCTGCTGCGCTACGACACGGGCGACCTGGTCCGGCGGCCCGCGACCACGCCGGAGTGCGAACTCGCCCACATGCCCGCGACCTCGCTCATCCTTGGCCGCTGGTCCGGCCCGTCCAGCCGGGCGGTGACCACCCGGTCGCTGCTCGACCTGCTGGAGGCGGAACAGGACGTACCGCTGCCCGCCCGCTACGCCCTGGAGGAACGGCCCGGGGGGCCGCTGCTCCACGTCCTGACCCGCCGCCGGGCCGATGCCGGGCTGCTGGGAAGGCTGGAGGACCGGGCCACCGCCGCCGGCCTGGCGCTGGCCGGCATAGCGCTCCACGACGACCCGGCCGGAATGCCGCCCACCGGCCCGGTCCGCGCCGACCTGCGCGAGCACACCTTCGAATCGGCCCGCCCGGCCACCGCACCCCTCGGGAGCCCGGCATGAGCACCACGGCCCTGCTCGGCCTCAACGGCTGCGTCCTCGCGGCCATGGCGGCGGGCGCCGCGTACTTCCACCGGGTGCGGATGCCCCGGCCCCCGGTGGGACGGTACGAACTGCCCGACGTCGCCGTGATGTACGTCGTGGTGGTGGCGGCTCCGCTGCTCTACCTGGTCCTGCCGCGCGCCGCCGTGGCGACCGTGTTCGGCCTGGTGCTCTGCGCGGCGCTGCAGTTCACCCTCGCTCCGCTGACCGGAGCCGGCCGGGCCTGGGCGATCGCGGCGGCCGCGGTCGCCGCCACCACCGTGACGGCCCTGCTCGGCCGCCCGCTCGCCGTGATGGTGCTCACCGACCTGCTGCTCGTGACGGCGGTGGCGGGGGTCGCCACCATGTGGGCGCAGAGCGGGATGCGGTCCGCCCACGCGGCGTGGTTCGCGGGCGCGCTCGCCTGCTACGACCTGGTGGCCACCGGGCTCACGTCGGTCATGGACCGGTTCGCCGCCCAGGTCATGGGGCTGCCGTTCGCCCCGCTGCTCGCGGTGACGCGGGGCGAGCCGCCGGTGGCGCTGGGCCTCGGCGACCTGCTGCTCCTGGTGCTGTTCCCGCTGACGGCGGTCAAGGCGTTCGGGCGGGCCGCCGGCGTTCTCGCGGCAGCGGTCGGGCTCGCGGTGTCCGGCGTGGTCAGCGTGCTCTTCGCCCAGGGCGTCCTGACCGGCGCCTTCCCGCTCCTGACGGCGCTGGGGCCGCTGATCGTCCTGCAGCACCTGGTGTGGACGCGGGTGCGGGGCGGTGAGCGCACCACCGCCGAATGGCGGGCGGGCCGGGCGCGGCCGACGCCGCCCGCGGCGTGCGCGGAGCCCGACCCCGTGATCCTCCGGGCCCTCCGGCCGACCGCTCCGGCGGACCCTGTCGACGGCGTGTGGCTGGCCGTGGCGGACGGCCGGGTGGTGGGCGCAGGAGCGTCTCCGGGCCGGGCCCGCAGGGACGCCCGGATCCGCGGCTGCGATTCCGTACCCGTGATCCGCCGGGCGTAGCACCCGACCCGGATCCCTCTCCCTGGCCTGACGTGCTCCGAAGGACGGGCCTTGGGCCCCCGCCGCGTTCCGCGGCATCGTGGGGCGGGAGGAACGCGGTTCACAGGACCGTGTGTCCGGATAGCGTGCTCCGCCATGGGTGAACTCATAGTGATCAGGCATGGGCAGACCGCGTGGAGCCTGTCCGGCCGACATGCCGGGCGGACCGATGTGCCGCTGACCGAGGCGGGGGAGGCGGCGGCCCGGGCGCTGGCGCCGAGGCTGGCGGGCCGCCCGTGGGCCGCGGTGTTCAGCAGCCCGCTGAGCCGTGCCCTGCGGACCGCCGAGCTGGCCGGGCTCACCGGCGCCGAGCCCGATCCCGACCTGCTGGAGTGGGACTACGGCGGCTACGAGGGCCTGACCGCCGAGCAGATCAAGGAGTCGCGGCCCGGCTGGGACCTGTGGCGGGACGGAGTCGTCCCCGGCGACGCCGGCCATCCCGGCGAGCGGCTTCCGCAGGTGGCCGCGCGCGTGGACGCGATGCTCGACCGCATCCGGCCGCTGCTGAGCGAGGGCGATGTCGCCGTCGTCGCGCACGGCCATCTCACCCGCGTCCTCACCGTGCGCTGGCTCGGTCTCGACGCGTCCGCGAGCGGGCTGCTCGGGCACCCGCATCCGGGCACCCTCGCCTTCCTGGCCACCGAGGACGGACAGCCGTACCTCGCCGGCTGGAACGTTCCGTAGGCCGTACGGAGGCGGAGGGAGCGGCGGTCACGCGTCGTCGGCCGCCGTGAGCTCGGACCGTACGTCCACCACGCCCTCGACCGTCCGCGCGAGCCGGGCCGCGAGCGGGACGAGCGTGCTGTCGCGGACCTCGCCGGACAGATGGACGACGCCCCCGCGCACCCGTACCTCGACCCGGTCGCGGGAGAGCGGGAACAGGTGGTCGACGACGTCGCGCCGGATCTCGGCGGCGAGTTCCTCGTCCGTGCGGAGGAAGACCTTGAGCAGGTCGGCCCGGCTCACGACGCCCTGAAGCATGCCGTCGGCGTCGACGACCGGCAGCCGCTTGACGCGCCGGGTCGCCAGGATCCGGGCGGCCTGGGGCAGGGGTGCGTCGGGGCCGATGGTGACGGCGGGCGAGGTCATCAGATCCCCGGCGTTCCGGGAACCGGCCTTGACCATGGCGTCGAGATGCCGCAGCCGCTCCCGCACGCCGGGGCGGCGGTCGCGGTACTCCTCCTTGACCAGCAGATCGGCCTCGGAGACCACGCCGACGACCCGGCCCTCGCCCTCGATGACGGGCAGCGCGGTCACCTTCCACCGGTCCATCGCGGCGACGATGTCCTTGAACTCCGTGTCCGGCCGTACGGCGACGACCTTCCTGGTCATCACGTCGGCCACGGTGAACGGCTGGGCGGGCATGGCTCTCACTCCTCACCGGAGGACGGCGGACCGGGCGCGGCCGGGCCCGCCGGTCCTTCTGCTGTCAGGATGCCGCATCGTGCCTGTACGGCAGGACCACGCGGGCCGTCCCGGGGACCGGAGGACCCGAACGGGTGGCGGGCAAAGACACGGTGGACGCGGAGTCAGCGGACGAGCACCGCCTCCCCGGAACGGGGCACGACGGCCGTCCAGCCCAGCTCCTGGTCGATCCGGTCGCGCAGCGCCGCCGAGGCGGCCGGCTCCCCGTGGACGAGGTACGTGGTGTGCGGGGCGGGGGCGCCGCGCAGCCAGTCCACCAGCTGGTCCTCGTCGGCGTGGGCGGAGAAGTGCGGCACGTCGGCGACCTCGGCCCGGACCGGCACGTACTCGCCGAACATCTTCAGCACCCGCGCCCCCTCCACCAGGTCCCGCGCCCGGGTGCCGGCCGCGGCGAAGCCGACCACGACGACGGAGTTGCGCGGGTCGGGCAGCAGCCGCCGCAGATGGTGCAGGACCCGGCCGCCGGTGGCCATGCCCGCCGAGGAGACGATGACGGCGGGGCCCGGCGCGCTGTTGATCTCGATGGACTCCTGGACGGTACGGGCGGCCAGGAACGGTGCCGGACTCAGCGCGGCCTCGCCCCGCGCCAGGATCTCGGGACGCAGTTCGGTGGCCCGTTCGCGTACGGCGTCGCGGTAGACGTCGAGCGCGGCCAGGGCCATCGGACTGTCCACGTACACCGGTACGGACGGCGGCAGGACGCCCGTGTCGCGCAGCCGCGCCAGCTCGTGCAGGACGACCTCGGTGCGGTCGATCGCGAAGGCGGGCACGACCACGGTGCCACCGCGGGCCAGGGTCCGCGCGATCACCGAGGCGAACGCCGAGCGCCCGGACTCCTGGTCGTGCCGCCGGTCGCCGTACGTCGACTCCAGGAGCAGCACGTCGGCGCCGGAGAACGGTTCCGGCGGCAGCAGCAGCGGGTGCCCCGGGCGGCCGAGATCGCCGGAGACGGCCAGGGTGTGCCCGTCCTCCAGCGTGAGCCGGGCCCAGGTGGAGCCGAGGATGTGCCCGGCGTGGTGCAGCGTGAGCCGGGTGCCGCCCATGATCTCGACGTCCGCGCCGACCGCGACCGGGTCGACGTACGACAGGGTCTTCTCGACGTCACCGTCGTCGTACAGCGGCTTCGCCGGGCGGTGCCGCGACCAGCCGTGCTCGTTGGCGTGCCGGGCGGCCTCCATCTGGAGCCGGGCGCTGTCGCGCAGCACGATGGCGGCGAGCCGGGCGGTGCGGGCGCTGCACAGGATGGGGCCGCGGAAGCCCTGCCGGACCAGGCGGGGCAGATAGCCGCAGTGGTCGAGATGGGCGTGGGTGACGACGACGGCGTGGATGTCGGCGGCGTCGCGGGCGGTCCGTTCCCAGTTGCGGCGCCGCAGACTGGCGAACCCCTGGAAGAGGCCGCAGTCGACGAGGATCCGCGCGTGGTCGCTCTCGACCAGGAACTTGCTGCCGGTGACGGTGCCCACCGCCCCCAGGAAGCTGAGCAGCGCCGGCCGCGGCGGGGAGGGGGCGGCGGGATCGGGGTGCGGGGCCGTCTCGGGCAAGGTCCGCCCTCCTTCGGAGTCCTTCGAGGTGCTTCGGGTGCGCGTCGTCTCCACGCGGTCGTCCGGGTGGTCCGAGTCGTCCGCGTGGCCTGAGCCGTCTTCACCGTCGCACCGGACGTCCGGTGCGGCCCGTCCCGTGGGCCGAACGGCATACGGGACGGTGCCTCCGGCCCCGTCCCGGCCGTGTCTCGTATCCGTCCCGGCCCCGCCCCGGCCGTCCCCGCCGTACCGCCGTCGGTGCAGGTCAGGCGATTTCGAGGACGTCGGCGACGGGCCTGCGGGGCGTGGCCCGCACCTGGGGGCCGTATCCGAGGCGGATGATCATGTGGACGTAGCCGAGGGCGGACTCGGGGTCCCGGGCGGCGGCCCGGAGTTCGGGCCATTCGAGGGGCTGGGACATGAGGGAGCTGGACAGCCCGTCGAGGGTGGCCTGGAGCAGGACGCGCTGGAGCGCCTGGCCGGTCCGCAGCCACTCGCCGGGGGTGTCCTTGGACGTGCCGAGCAGCACGAGCCGGGGATTCTTCTCGAAGCGCTCAGACGGCCGGTCCGGGGCCCGGTGCGTGGTGTCGAAGTCGCGGACGGGGGAGGTGACGTCGTGCTGCCGGGGGCCGAAGGCGTACGCGGGAATGCCCTCGGTGGCGGGTTCCCGGCCGGCGGCCCCGTCGTGGGTCCAGGCGGCGATCTCCTCGCGCACGGTCGGGTCGGCGGATTCGAACCGTTCGGCTTCGTGGACGAGGTCGAGCAGGGTGTCGGTGTGCCACTCGCCCGGGACGACCATGCGGCACCCCTCGTCGGCGGCCGCGGCCGTGAGCCGGTCGAGGAGTTCGGCGGGAACGGGCCGCTCGGTGAAGGGGAACCGGTTGGTGTGCCGTTCGCGCAGGACGGGCCGGAACGCGGCGAGCGCGTGATCGGGCTCGCCGGCCGCGCCGGACAGCGTCACGTCGGCCAGATGCCACGGATCGCCGACGTCCGGCAGCAGATGGACGTCGGCGTGCCGGCCGTGATGGGCGGCGGCCACGCGCAGGGAGAACAGGGCGGCGCCGCAGCCGAGGTGGAGGTCGCGGTGGTCGGGGTCCTCGCGCGGCAGCGCGCGGTCGGGATCCCCGTGCAGTTCGAGGGTGGACGCGGCCGTCCGGTACACGAACCGCCAGGGCTGGGCGTTGTGCATCGACGGGGCCGTGACGGCGTCCTCGACCAGCGATTCCACGAGCGTTCGAGTCAGATCGGTGAGGGACACGGTGCGTCCTCCCTGTCGGTCACGACGCGCGGTCGTGCACGGAGGAGCGGGCGGTGCCGTCGGTGGTCTGCGGATGCGTCATCGCCGCGCTTCCTGTTCCATGACACCACGGTCCCTCACCCGTGCCGGTTTCGCGAGGGTCGAACGGTCCCGGGGACGGGCCGACCGGCCCATGGCGCCGTCCGGCGGCCCCAGGGGTCCAGGTCGGCGGCCGTGACGCCCCGGGCGCCGGGCCCGTACGAGCCCCGTACACCCGCCTGGGAGACCAGCCCGGGAGACCAGCCCGGGAGACCAGCCCGGGAGACCGGCCTGGAAACCCGGAAGCCGGCCCCGGAAACCAGTACGGGAAACCGGTCCCGGCGAGCCCCAGCACGAGCCCCGGCACGAGCCCCGGCACCAGCCACGACGCGGGAGCACCCCATGACCCCCATCACGGAACGGCGCGAGATCGTCGTCGGCGTCGACCCCGACCAGGACGGACATCCCGCCCTGGACTGGGCCGCCGACGAGGCCCTGCGGCGCCGTCTCGCCCTGCGCCTCGTCGTCGCCGTCCCGCCCGCGCACGACACCCAGCACGTCGACGACAGCCCCCGTCACACCGCGCGGATCGCCGCGGCGCGCGACGCGCTGCGGACGGCGGAGGACGGGGTACGGGCCCGCGCGCCCGAGGCCGAGGTCTCCGCCGCCGTCGTCGACGGGGTCCCGGCCCGGGTGCTCGCCGCGCTCTCGGCCGAGGCCGCGCTCGTCGTGCTCGGCTCCCGGCGGCTCAGCCGCGTCGAGGAGTTCCTGAGCCTGGGCTCCCTCGTGGTCCCCGTCACCGCCCAGGCCCGGTGCCCGGTCGTCGTCGTGGGCGACGCCGAACGCACCGTCGAGGACCCGCCGTACCTCGTCGTCGGGGTCGACGGCAGCCCGTCCTCGCGGGCCGCCGTCGCGCTGGCCTTCGAGGAGGCGGACGTACGCGGCTGCGCGCTGCGCGCCGTCGCCGTCCGGGAACCGTCCCTGTTCGCCCGGCACCCCGGCGACACCGCGCTCGACGCCGAGCGCGGCCTGCTGGCGGAGAGCACCGCCGAAGGAGTACGGGAGCACCCGGACGTCCCCGTCACCCATGAGGTCCTGACCGGTTCGCCCGTCGAGCGGCTCGCGGACGCCGCCGAGCACGCCCTGGCCGTGATCGTGGGCCGGCGCGGGCAGGGCGGATACAGCGGGATGCACGTCGGCTCCGTCGTCCACGGGCTGCTGCACCGCGCCCCCTGCCCGGTGATCACGGTGCCCGCGCGGTGAGCCGGCGGTGAGCGCGGCCGCGGAGCGGGCCCTCCCCTCGGCGCCCGGACCGATGGACGGCCTCACCGAGGCGGAGGCCGCGCGCCGCCTCGCGGACACCGGACGCAACGAGGTGGCCGCGCGCAGGCCCGTACCCCTGCGCACGAGGATCCTGGCCCAGCTGCGCGACCCGCTGATCCTGGTACTGCTCGGCGCCGTGGTCCTCACCCTCGCGATCCGCGACCACCCCGACGCGATCGTCATCGCCCTGGTCGTCGTCGTGAACACCACCGTCGGCGTCGTCCAGGAGATCCGCGCCGACAACGCCGTCGCCGCCCTCTCGGCGCTCAGCGCCCCGCACGCGCACGTCCGGCGGGGCGGGGCCGGCCGGTCCGTGCCGGCCACCGAGGTCGTCCCCGGCGACGTCCTCGTGCTCGGCGAGGGCGACATCGTCGCCGCCGACGCCGAACTCGCCGAGGCGTCCGCCCTGCTCCTGGACGAGTCGATGCTCACCGGCGAGTCCGTGCCCGTGGACAAGGCCGCCGGCGCGGCTCTCAGCGCCGGCACCGTCGTCGTACGCGGCCGGGGCGTGGCGAGCGTGACCGCGACCGGGGCGGCCTCCGCGCTCGGCCGGATCGCCGCGCTGCTCGACGACCGCCGCGAGCCGACCCCGCTGCAGCGCCGTCTCGCGTCCCTCGGGCGGGTCCTCGCCGCCGTGACGCTCGCGCTGTGCGTCCTGGTCTTCGCCCTCGGCCTGGTCCGCGGCCTCCCGCCCGGCACCATGGCGGTCACCGCCATCAGCCTGGCCGTGGCCGCCGTCCCCGAGTCCCTGCCCGCCGTGGTCACCCTCGCCCTCGCCCTGGGCGCCCGCCGGATGGTCGCCCGGCACGCCCTCGTACGACGCCTTCCGGCCGTGGAGACCCTCGGCTCGGTGTCCGTCCTCGCCACCGACAAGACCGGCACCCTGACGGAGGGGCGGATGGTCGTCGAGCGGATCTGGACGCCGGCCGGCGCCGTGGAGCTGACGGGCATGGGGTACGAGCCCGAGGGCGAGGTCCTGGCCGGCGGCCGGCCCGCCGACGCCCCCGCGCTCGACCCCGTACGGGAACTGCTGACCGTGACCTCCCTGTGCAACGACGCGGCGCTGCGCCCGCCGGACGACCCGGAGTCCGGCGCCCGCTGGACGGCGCTCGGCGATCCCATGGAGGCCGCGCTGCTCACGGCCGCGGCCAAGGCCGGTCTGCCGGGACGGCCGGAACTCGCCGCGGACCGGCCCCGGACCGCCGAAGCCCCCTTCGACAGCCTGCGCAAGCGCATGACCACGCTCCACACGGACGGCCGCCCGGGCCGCGTCCTCGTCTGTCTCAAGGGCGCCCCCGAGGCCGTACTCGACCCGGCCGTGCTCGACGAGCCGCCGGACGCCCTGGAGCACGCCCGGCAGGAGGCCGCCCGGCTGGCCGGGCACGGCTACCGGGTGCTGGCCGCGGCCTCGGGTGTACGGGACGACGTACCGGACCCGGTCACCGCGGCGGAGTCGCGGCTCACGCTGCGCGGGCTCGTCGCGCTCCACGACCCGCCCCGGGCGACCGCCGCCACGACCCTGGCCGACTGCCGGGCGGCCGGCATCACGCCCGTCCTCATCACCGGCGACCACCCGGCGACGGCGCGCGCCATCGCCGTCCGGGTGGGGCTCGTACCCGGCACCGGAGTCCGTACCCCGGCCGATTCGGAGGAGGGTGGGACGGGGGACGGCGGCCGGGTCGTCACCGGGGCGGACGTCGCCGAGGGGCGGGTCGCCGACCTCACCGCCGTCCGGGTCTTCGCCCGTACGGATCCACAGCAGAAGCTGGAGATCGTCGAGGCGTGGCGGACCCGGGGCGCGGTGACCGCCATGACCGGCGACGGCGTCAACGACGGTCCCGCCCTGCACCGGGCCGACATCGGCGTCGCCATGGGCGCGCGCGGCACCGAGGTCGCGCGCCAGGCCGCCGACCTCGTCCTCACCGACGACGGGCTGTCCACGGTCGTCACGGCGGTCGAGGAAGGGCGGCGCGTGTACGACAACATCCGCCGCTTCCTCGTCTACGGCATGGCCGGCGGCGCGGCCGAGATCCTGGTCATGCTGACCGGCCCCTTCCTCGGGCTGCCCCTGCCGCTCCGCGCGGGCCAGATCCTCTGGATCAACCTGCTCACCCACGGCCTCACCGGCGTCGCTATGGGCGCCGAACCGGCCGCTCCGGGCACCATGAGGCGCCCGCCCCGCCCGCCGTCCCAGCACATCCTCGGCGGCGGCGCCTGGCAGCGCCTGCTCCTGCTCGGCGTCCTCGTCACGGCGGCTTCGCTCGGCGCGGCGCTCGCCGCCCGCGGCCTCGGCCTCGCCTGGCAGAGCGTCCTCTTCACCGCTCTGCTGGCCGCCCAGCTCGGCGTCGTCCTCGGGCTGCGCGCCCGGCTGCTGACCCGGCAGAACCCCTTCCTGCCGCTGGCCGTCCTCGCCTCCGCCCTGCTGGGCGCGGCGGCCCTGTACGTACCCTTCCTGCGCTCGGTCCTGGAGACCGAGGCGCTCGGCGCGGCGGGCCTCGGCCTCGCCGCCCTCGGCGCCCCCGTCGGGTTCTTCGCGGCGCGGCTGCTGCGGACCGCCTTCCGCCCGAGCGGCCCCGAGGCGGCGGGCGCCCCGGAGGGCTCGGGCGACCCGGCAGGAAGGGACAGGACATCCGCACTACGGTGAAGACCGTGACAGCGGGCGCGACCGCGACGGACCCGGTCCGCGCGTGCGACACGACCGGAGGTTCCGATGGGCCGGGAGGACCGCGGGTCCGCGGACGCGAGACCGCCGCGGCTGCGACTGGACGACCTGCTCGACGAGCTCCAGGCACGCGTCGACGAGATGCGGGGCACCCGGGACCGGCTCGGCGGGCTCCTGGAGGCCGTCATGTCCGTCGGCCGCGGCCTCGACCTGCCCCGGGTGCTGCACGGCATCGTGGAGGCGGCCGTGACGCTGGTGGACGCCGAGTACGGCGCGCTGGGCGTCATCGGCGAGGACCGCACCCTGGTGGAGTTCGTGCCGGTCGGCATCGACGACGAGCGGCGCGAGCGGATCGGAGCGCTGCCCTCCGGCCGGGGCCTGCTCGGCGAACTGATCCGCCACCCCGTACCGCTGCGCCTCGCGGAGCTGTCCGCGCACCCGGCCTCGTACGGCTTCCCGCCCCACCACCCGCCGATGCACTCCTTCCTGGGCGTTCCCGTGCGGGTCCGTGACGAGGTGTTCGGCAACCTCTACCTGACCGAGAAGCGCGGCGGAAAGCACTTCGACGCCGAGGACGAGGCCGTCGTGACCACCCTGGCCGTCGCGGCGGGCGTCGCCGTCGAGAACGCGCGCCTCTACGAGGACGGGCGGCTGCGCCGGCGCTGGCTGGCGGCGGGGTCCGCCGTGACCAACGCCCTGCTGTCCGGGGCGGGGGAGACCGAGGCCCTGGACGGGATGCTCGCCGAGGCCGCGGATCTCGCGGACGCCGACCTCGCGGTGTTCCATCTGCTGGGGCCGGACGGCGAGCCGCTCGGCACGCTGTCCGCCGGCGAAGCGGCCGAGGAGTACCGGCGGATCGCGCCGCCCGGCGGCGAGGGGACGCTGGTCGCGGCGGCGCTCGCGGAGGACGGTCTGCTCATGGTGACCGACGTGGCAGGCGTGACCGATGCGGCCGGGGTGGTCGGCATGGCAGGCACGGCCGACGTGGCCGACGTGGCAGACGTGGCCGATGTGGACGTCCGTTCGGGCGATGTCCCCGGACCCTGGCGGGGCTTCGGGCCGGCGGTGGCCGTCACGGTCGGGACGAAGGAGCGGCTCAGCGGCGTCCTGGTCCTCGCCCGGCGCGGCGGACGTCCGTCCTTCACCCGTACGGAGACCGCCGCGCTGCCGGGCTTCGCCGAGCAGACCGCCCTGGCCCTCGAACTGGCCGAGCGGCGCCGCGACGCCGAGCGGGCGAGCCTCCTGGAGGACCGCGACCGGATCGCCCGTGACCTGCACGACCTGGCCATCCAGCGGCTGTTCGCCACCGGGATGACCCTGCGGAGCGCCCTGCGGTTCGTGGACCACCCCGAGGCGGTGGCGCGGCTGACCCGGGCGATCGACGACCTCGACGCCACCACCAAGATCATCAGGACGACCATCTTCGGCCTCCGGGAGCACGAGACCCCCGGCGTCCCCGCCGGCGAGCCGAAGCTCAGGAGCCGGATCGTCACCGCGGTCGAGCGGGCCGCCCCGGCACTGGGCTTCACCCCGGCCCTGCGCATGGGAGGGCTGCTCGACACCGACGTGCCGGCCGCCACGGCCGAGGAGGTCGTCGCGGTCGTCACCGAGGCGCTCACCAACGTCGCCCGCCACGCGCGGGCCCGCCGGGCCGAGGTGGCGGTCGGCGCCGAGGACGGCGTCCTGGCGGTCACGGTCGGCGACGACGGCATCGGCATCCCGCCGGACGCGGCCCGCAGCGGGCTGCGCAACCTGGCCGAACGCGCCGCGCGCCTGAACGGCGAGCTGACGGTCCGCGCCCGGCCGCGGCCGGAGGGCGGGACCTCGCTCGAATGGCGGATCCCGCTGCGGCCGGCCGCCGGGGAACGGGGCGCCTGAATCGGGGGAGGGAGGCGTGGGGGCCTATCTCCCCTCGGCGTCGCGCCCGTGCGCGCGTTCGTGCCCGGTCTGACTGTGCTCGGTGCGGCCATGCTCTGTGTGGCCGTACTCCGCGCGGGTGTGCTCCGTGCGTTCGTGCTCGTGCACCTCCGCCGCGATCACGGCCGCCTGTACCCGCCGCTCCACCCCGAGCTTCCCCAGCAGCCGCGAGATGTGGTTCTTCACCGTCTTCTCCGACAGATGGAGCCGCTGGGCGATCTGCCGGTTGGTGAGCCCCTCTCCGACCAGGTCGAGGACGGACCGCTCCCGCTCGGACAGCACGGTCAGCCGCGCGTCCTCCGGCGGCTCCCGGTCCGCCGCGGGGCCGCGCAGCGAGCGCATCAGCCGGGCGGTGGTGGCCGGATCGAGCATCGACTGCCCGGCGGCCACGGTCCGTACCGCCGCCACCAGATCGGAGCCCTTGATCTGTTTGAGTACGTAGCCGGCGGCCCCCGCCATGATCGAGTCGACCAAGGCCTCCTCGTCGTCGAACGAGGTCAGCATCAGACATGCCAGGTCCGGCATCAGCGAGCGCAGGTCCCGGCACACCGAGATGCCGTCCCCGTCCGGCAGCCGTACGTCGAGCACGGCCACGTCCGGCCGCAGCGCCGGTCCTCTGGCCAGCGCCTGCGCGGCCGTCGCCGCCTCCCCGACCACCGTCATGTCGGGCTCGTCGTCGATCAGATCGCGCAGGCCCCGGCGGACGACCTCGTGGTCGTCCACCAGGAACACCCGCGCGGGCGCGCCGGACGCCGGGAGATCCGTCATGGCGACCCTGTGCCTTTCGGTGCCGTTGGTCCCCCTTCGAGGATTGTCGGCCCGACCCCCGGTCTAGCGCAGGCCGACGTCCGGTGCCGGCCGGCGCGGTCCGAACAGCCGGACCGGCACCGCGTCGGCCAGCGCCTGGTAGCCGGCCGGGTTCAGGTGCAGACGGTCGCCGGTGTCCCAGGCCTCCCGCAGCCGCCGGGGCCGCTCCGGGTCGCGGACCGCCCGGTCGAAGTCGAGGACGGTGTCGAACCGGCCGCTCGTACGGATCCATCGGTTGACCGTCTGCCGTGCCGCCTCGCGGTGACCGTCCGGGTCGTCGTAGCCGCTGTTGCCGCCGAAGGGCGTCAGCGTGGCCCCGTACACCAAGATGCCCTGCGCGTGCGCCCGTACGACGAGCTGGTCGTAGGCGGCGATCAGATCCTCCGCGACCTTCCGCTGCGCGGCCTCGGTGGCGTCGGCGGTGCCGATGTCGTTGACGCCCTCGAAGAGGATCAGCCAGCCGACGCCGCTCTGGGCCAGGACGTCGCGGTCGAAGCGGGCCGACGCGTTGGGGCCGAGGCCGTCGTTCAGGACGCGGTTGCCGCCGGCCGCCTGGTTGAGGACCGCGACGCCGGAGGTCTCGGGGCGCGCGTGCAGCCGGGCGAGGAGCCGGTCCGGCCACCGGTCGTTGCCGTCGGTGGTGGAGCCCCGGCCGTCGGTCAGCGAGTCGCCCACCACGACGGCGGCCGCGCCGGCGGGCTTCGAGAGGACCTCCACGCCGCTGAGGAAGTACCAGTGGGCGGTGGTGGCCGCTCCGCCGAGATCCGGGTCGTCGACGTGGTTTCCGCTCGTCATGTACGACGTGGTGCGCGAGCCCGGATGCGAGGTGACGGCGTCCGAGGCCTGGCCGTCGGCCAGGTAGAGGGTCACCGTGAGGTTGGAGCCCGGCCGCAGGCCGAGGTCCAGCGGATCGGAGACGGCCTGCGCGCCCACCGGGACCACGGTGGAGGCGCGGCCGCCGAAGGTGACCTTCCGGGTGGTGCCCGGCTGGACGGCGCCGGTTCCGGCGCGGCCGTCGGCCGGGAGGGCCACCGACACGGCGGTGAGGGGCAGGTCCGCGCCGCCGAACGCGTTGGAGAAACGCAGCCGCAGCCGCAGCCGCGATCCGCCGGTCGAGACGTGCACGGTCTGGCGCAGTGTGCTGTCGGCCAGGACCTTGCCCGGCTGGGTGAACGGCGCCGGAGGCATGTTGCCGGGCTCGGTCGGCTGGGGCATCGAGGTCCAGGTGTTCACCCAGTGCCCGGACGCCGTCGCCGCCGCGGATCGCGCGGCGGCGGCCGGGGCCGCGTTCGTCGCGCCGCGCTCACTGTCGGCGGCGGGCGAGGTGGTGAGACCGCCGACGGCGAGGACGGCCGCGGTGGCCAGGCTGACCGCGAGTGCGGAGGATCGGCCCATGAACTGCGTTCCTTTCCGGGGGAGGGGACGGCGTCTCCGGGGTCTCCGGGGGAGGGGATGACATCGCACGGGTCCGTGACGGCGGTGCGCCGGTCCGGCGCCGGATTCAGCGCAGCCGGAGGCTCTCGGGCGGGCCGAGGTAACTGGGCTTGAGGCCACCGGTGTCCACGACGAGGTTCTGCAGCACGACGGTGGGGTCGACCATCCAGAACGTGAGGACGTGGACCCCGGCCGCGGTGATGTGGTGGGCGGTCGTGGTGACGTTCACGTTGTCGGAGGTGTTCCGCTGCCACTGCGCGTTCATCGTGCCGTCGTCGGAGCCGGTGGCCCGGGTGATGTTCACGGTCTGCGGCGGGTCGTCGTCGAAGGAGACGGCGTAGGCGAGACCGCCGTTCGCCGGCACGTCGTTGCGGGGCGACAGATACGCGGACACCGTGACCAGGCCGGTCGTGAAGAGGGTGACGGTGCAGTCGAGGCGGGGGCTGTCGCCGCGGCCCGGGGTCCGCCGGGGAGCGGTGACCGGGAAGGGCTCCATGCCCGATCCGGTCCTGCCGATCCCGGGGACGCGCCGCCAGGTCACGCCGCCCCCGCCGAGGGCGCGGGTGTAGTGGTCGGCCTCGATGGAGACGTGGCCGCGCGCCTCGACGAATCCGCGCAGCCGCCGCCGGGGCACGTCGGGGTGGTCCACCGGGACCTGGACCGTGATCGGCCGGCCGTCGGGACCGGTGACGGTGAGCGGCACCGTGGTGCGGCCCTTGGGGGCGCGGGACCAGTCCGCGCGGACGGTGACGCGGGTCTGGTCCTCGACACGGCCCCTCGGCGCGTCGACGGACAGCCACGGGACACCGGCGTCCGTCGGCTCACGCCGCCCGGAACGCCGTCGTCGGCCGGGGAAGCTCCGCCGGTCTCGCCGTCGGTCTCGGGGGTCTCGGGTCGGGTGGGGGCGGGCCTGCGCCGCGCAGAGTCCATGCCGCTCTCCAGGGAAAGGGAGGTGCCGTCGTCGAGGTGCTCGGGGTGCGTTCTGCTCCCGCGGACCAGGACCAGGACCAGGACCAGGACCGGGGCGGGGGCCGGGACCGAGCCGGTCGGCGCACTGTTCCGCGTGGGGGAAAGGCGACCGCCATCGGCCGGTCGCGAGGCCAGATTGTCGAAAGAGTTTCGATCAAATTCCCGGAAAGTTTCGGGAAGATGACGCGCAACGTTAGGGTCGGCTCGACGGACCGTCAACCCCTTGCGCGTCAACTGCCCCGCCGCGCGCTGCCGTGGGGGCCGGTCGATTGACACCTCCGAGGGCCGCTCCCATCATGGGAGCGCTCCCAAGCCTCATGTGCTCCGCCTCAACTCTCAGGCCGTGCCCATCCGTTGACGTCCTCGCGGTGGTCGGCGCGGCGCCGCACGCCGCACGGTTCCCCGTCTCTCGTCCGGCTCCATCGGCGTGGCCCCGGGCCGGCGTCTCACCCGGGAGGAACACCCCCATGCCGTTCCACAGGAGACCAGCCCGCAGCGCGACCGGAGGGCTTCGCCGCCCGTTCGTCGCCATGGCCTCGATGGCCCTGGCCGTCGCGGCCGCGGCGCTGCCGCTGTCGACACCCGCCTCGGCCGACCCGGCCGCCACGGACGCCACAGGCGACACCACGGTCACGGTCGACGCGAGCGCGGGCCTGGGCACCGTCGACCCCGCCGCGCTCGGCGCCAACACCGCCATCTGGGACGGGTACATGAACGACCCCGAGGTGGCGTCCCTGTACCGGGCCGCGGGGATCGGCTCGCTGCGCTACCCGGGCGGCTCCTACGCCGACATCTACCACTGGGTCGACAACACCGCGCCCGGCGGTTACGTCGCCCCGGGCACCGACTTCGACGCCTTCATGGGCACGGTGCGGGCCTCCGGCGCCCAGCCGATCCTCATCGCCAACTACGGCTCCGGTACGCCGAAAGAGGCCGCCGACTGGGTCCGGTACGCCAACGTCACCAAGGAGTACGGCGCGAAGTACTGGGAGATCGGCAACGAGATCTACGGCAACGGCGTCTACGGCAGCGGCTGGGAGAACGACACCCACGCCGACAAGTCGCCGAACCAGTACGCCCGCGAGGTCAAGGCGTACGCCGCGGCCATGAAGGCGGTCGACCCGACCGTCAGGATCGGTGCGGTGCTCACCATGCCCGGCAACTGGCCGGACGGCGTCGTGGCCGCCGGCGACACCGCCGACTGGAACCACACCGTGCTCGCCGCCGTCGCCCGCGACACCGACTTCGTGAGCGTCCACTGGTACCCCAACACGAGCAGCGGCGACCAATCACTCGCCGCCGTACGGCAGTTGCCCGGTGAACTGCGCGAGGTACGCAGCCTCCTCGACCGGTACGCGGGCGCCGACTCCGCCCGGATCGGCATCGCGATGACCGAGGCGAACTCCAACGCGGGCGGCGGCGCGTTCACCAGTCGCCCCAACGGCCTGTTCGCCGCCGAGGCCATGATGACCGCGCTGGAGAACGGCGTCTTCACCGTGGACTGGTGGGACACCCACAATGGTGCGGGCGCCATCAGCACCGTGAACGGCGAGACCGACCACGGCGACATGGGCATGCTCTCCAACGGCAGCAGCACCGGCGGCGTCTGCGAGCCGGCGGTGAACACCCCGTTCGCGCCGTATTACGGCATCAAGACGCTCGGCGCGCTCAGCGACCCGGGCGACACCATGGTCGCCTCGGGCGCGTCCGGCCCCGAGGTCTCGTCGCACGCGGTGCTCCGGGCCGGCGGCGACCTCAGCGTCCTGCTGCTCAACAAGAGCGCCGGCGCCGCGCACACCGTGGACCTGCGGTACGCGGGCTTCACCCCCGCCTCCGGCGCCCCCGATGTCCAGCGGTGGGCACCCGGTGACGACGGCCCGGTGGACGCGCCCGGCACCGCCACGGCCGCCTCGGCGACCCTGGCCCCATACTCCCTCACCGTCCTGACGATGCACCCGAAGAGCGGCACGGGCTCGTCCGCCGCCACCGTGGGGGCCCCGGGCGCGCCGCGGACCACCGCGGTCGCCGCCGACAGCGCCACCCTGAGCTGGCCGGCCGCCACCGGACCGGTGGACCGGTACGAGGTCTACGAGCAGCTCGGCGCCCGCAGCCAGCTGCTCGGCTCCTCCACCGGCACCTCGGTCACCATTCCCAACCTGCCGGCCGGCTCCCGGCACGCCGTCAACGTGCTGGCCCGGGACCAGGCGGGACGCCTCTCCCGGCCGTCCGTCCCGCTGACCTTCACCACCGGTACGCCGGGCGGCAGCACCTGCACCGTCTCGTACCGGGTGACCTCCGGCTGGGGCAACGGCTTCGTGTCCGACCTCGTGGTGAGCAACGTCGGGCCCGCGGCCGTCGACGGCTGGACGCTGACCTTCGACGGCTGGACGCTGACCTTCGACTGGCCGTCGGCCGGGCAGTCCGTCTCCTCGGCGTGGAACGCGAACGTCACCAGTGAGGGGCGGCGGGTCCATGTGACCAACGGCGAGAACAACGGCCGGCTCGCCCCGAACGGCGGCAACTCCGCCACCTTCGGCTTCGTGGGCGGCAACGACGGCGCCAACCCGTCCCCGACGGCCTTCACCCTCAACGGAACGGTCTGCCGCACGATCTCCTGAACCGCGACGGCCGGACGCGAACGGCCCGCCCCTTCCTGGAGGAGAGGGCGGGCCGATCGTGTCGCTTCAGGGGGCGGGGCTCACGACGTACTGCAGCTCACGCCACTCGGGGGAGTGGAGGGTCCGTTCACCGTGAAGCCGAACGTGGTGCTCGCGCCGGCGCCGAGCGCGCCGTTGTACGCGGCGTTGCGGACGGTGACGTTTCCGCCGGTGCCGGAGGCGGTGCCGCCCGAGGAACCTGAGCTGGTGCCTCCGTTCGTCGTACTGCCGTCCGTCGTACCGCCGTTGGTGGTACCCCCGTTCGTGGTGCCTCCATCGGCCGTCCCGTCATGGGCCGTGCCGCCGTTGGGGGTTGCAGGAGTCGACGGCCGCGCCGGAGGCCTTGAAGGTGGCGGTGTCCGCGCCGAGCCCGCCGACGACGAGGGCCGGCGGGAACGGCCCGGTGCCGGGGGCAGCGAGACGCTCGCCGAGAAGCTCGCGCTCCGGCCCTGGTCGGACACGTTGACGGTGATGACGGCCCTGCGAAGGGGCGGCGGGGTGGGACGCGCCCGGGGCGCGTGCACGCCGAGGGCCGCGAGGGGCCGGAGCCGACCGGGTGGGAGCGCTCCCGGCGCAGGAAGGACCCCGAGAGGTGACAACACGTGCGACGGGGGAGCATGAGGTTGTCCATGCGACCGCGTGCGGGAGTGACCTCGACAGGCCCAGAGCGGGGCTTCCCTCAGTATTGCGAGTCCCACGAGGCTCGGGAGCGGTCCTATGGTCGGGGGCGTTCCGACGACCCGCATCCCGACGGGGGATTCATGCGGAGTCGTACGGCCACGCAACGAGGGGAATCCGATGAACAACTTCACGCGTGCGGTCGCGGGTGGCGCCGCGGCCGTCGCTCTCGCGGGCGGGTTGCTGGGTACGAGTGCGGGGTCGGCCTCGGCGGACGCGGGCGACTGTGCCCGAGGGGCTGTGTGCATCTACCCCGAGGGCACGGGAATCGAGACCAGCAAGCCGACCAACGCCTACTGGTCCCGTGGAGTCCACCAGCTCTACGGCCAGTACAACTGGCACTTCGTCTTCAACCGCCAGACCGACGGTTGGACCGTGCGGCTGTGCAAGGGAAGCAACGGCACGAACTGCGGGGCGAAGATCGAGGCGGGATGGGCCGTCTGGGCCAACCTCACGGACATCAACTCGATCCTCATCGAGCCGTAGTCGGGACGCGGTTCTCTTTCGGCCGAGCGGGCGCGGGCGTGTGTCCGCGCCCGCTCGACGGGTTCCGTGGCACCCTTACCCGCCCGAGACCGTCGGAGAAAGGCCGCACAAACCCTGTCGACCGGCCTTTACTTGACGGATCGATCTCAGGGCGCGGGACTCCGTTCCGGCTCGGCCGCCTTGGCCGTCGTTGCTGTCTTGGTCGACGACGCGGCCGGGGCGACGACCTCCGAGTGCCCCGTCCCGACGGTCAGGGAGCGGACGTCCTTGCTGCACAGCGCCGCGACAGTGGCGAGCGCGATCAGGCAGCCGCCCCCGAGCAGGGTCGTCCGGATGCCGAAGCGTTCGGAGAGGAGTCCCGCCGTCATCTCGCCGAGCGGCAGGGCGAGGATCGAGCCGAGCATGTCGTACGAGTAGACCCGCGCCAGCCGGTCGGCCGGCACGTTCTCCTGGAGCGACAGGTCCCAGGCGACCCCGAACTGCTCCAGGGCGAGGCCGTTGACGAACATCGCCCCCACCAGCAGGGCCAGCGGCGCCGACTCGGCCAGCGCCAGCAGCGGCAGCGCGTCCAGGGCCACCACGGCCACCCCGATCCGCAGAGCGTGCCGGGAGCGCGAACGGCCCACCAGGAAACCGCCGATGAGCGCGCCGCCCATCTGGACCGCCAGCACCAGCCCCCACGCGGTGCGCCCGTACACGCTGTCGGCGAGGGTGGGTCCGAGCACCTGGATGCCGCCCGCCGTCACGGCGTTGACCACGAAGAACTGGAGGACCACGACCCACACCCAGGTCCGCTCGGTGAACTCCTGCCAGCCCTCCCGGAGTTCACGCAGTGGCCGGGCCGGGGTCCGCTCCGCCGGTGTGGCCCGGGGTACCCGTACGCCGTGATAGGCGAGGGCGGCGAGGGCGAACACGACGGCGTTGGCGGCGATGCCCCAGCCGGGGCCGGCGACGGCCGTGACCATGCCGCCGCCGGAGGCTCCGGCGATCATGCCGGCGTTCACGCCCATCCGGCTCAGCGCGTTGGCGGCGCGCAGCTCCCCGGCCGGCACGGTCTGCGGGACCAGCGAGGCGGACGCGGGCATCGACAGCGCGGACACCGCGCCGTTCACCACGCTCAGCGCGACGAGCACGCCGATCGAGGCGGCGTCGGTGAGCAGTGCGAGCGCGGCCGCCGCCTGCACCGTCGCCGCGGCCAGGCTGGAGCCCTGCAGGATCAGGGCGCGCGGCATCCGGTCGGCGAGGATCCCGCCGAAGAGGACGAGGAGGATATTGGCGATCGACCGCGCGCCGACGACGATTCCGACGTCGATCGCGGAGCCGGTCAGGTCGAGCACGGCGAAGGCCAGCGCGATGGGCGCCATGGCGTTGGCGCAGTGCGTCATCGTCCGGCCGGCCACCAGATCGCGGAAGCTCCGGTGCCGCAGCGGTGCCAGCACGGAGGCCTTCTCGGCGGACGCGGTCACTCCGGGGTCCCCTTCCGGTCCATCTCGAACATCATGAGCGTCGCGCTGGCGCGTACGGTGCCCGGCGTGTCGGGCGGCCGCGCCGCGTCGTGCAGCAACACGCCCAGCTCCTTGGCGAGTTCACGCACTCGCTGCCACGCCTCGGGAGGCAGCCACACCTCGGCGTCGGAGAACGCGCCCGGCGCTCCCGGCACCAGTTCGAGGCTGCGGCGCCGCAGTTCCTCGGAGACGGCGGAGGCCAGGACCGCGTAGTCGGCGAGCGATCCGGCGGGCACGGACTCGCCGCTCGCCGGATCGTGGCGGTACCGCTTGGCCCGGCCGCCGCGTACGGACGTCTCCTCGGCCAGCTCCAGCAGGCCGGCGGCCAGCAGATGGCGCATGTGGTAGCTGATGTTCGCCTGCGATTCGCCCAGTTCACGGGCCGCCTCGCTGGCGCTCAGGGAGCGCGCCGTGAGCAGGGACAGCAGGCGCAGGCGCAGCGGATGGGCCAGCGCGCGCATGCCGCTCAGCTCCGCGCGTCGTTCGGTAGCGGACATGGCCAGGAGTATCCGGGCCGGATCCACGCACTGTCAAACACTTCTTTTGAGGTCGGGATCCCGAGGCCCGTGCCGGGCGTGCCGACGGGTGTGACAGGGTGCGCGGAAGCCGGCCGCGGGGCCGGGTGGCGGACAGCGAGGGGTGCGGGATGGCGACGGGACTTCCGGAGATCGTGGAGCTGCTGGGCGAACCCCGGTTCAACTGGTCGGATCCGGCGCCATGGACCGAACTGGAGCGGGAGTTCGGGGTCGGACTCCCCGCCGACTTCCGCGCGATCGTGGACGCCTACGGATCGGTCCTCGTCAACGGGCAGCTGTATCTGATCCATCCGGCCGGCCATCTCCTGCACAGCCTGGGCGACACGATCCGGCGGGACCTCGAACTCTGGCGCGACGAGGACATGGTGGAGTATCTGCCCAGCGCCGTCGGGTCCGCGCCGGGGGAGCTGATGCCGGTGGCGACGGCGACGACGGGCGAGGCGGTCTTCCTCCGCGTCCCCGACGACGCCGCGTCGCCCTGGCGCGTGGTGGTCCAGGAGTTCGACAGCCCGGCGTGGACGCTCTACGAGCTGACGTTCGGCGAATGGCTGCTGGCGTATCTCCGGGGCCGGGACGTGACGTTGTGCGTACGCGATCGCGCGCCCGACGGTCCGTCGTACACGTTCCTGCCCTGACGGCCAGGCGCGCGCCGAGGGCCGTCAGCGGCTCGTGGCCCTCGCCTCCGCCCCGCGCGCGGGAGTGTGCGCGGCGAGGATCGTGGCCGGGTCGAGGGCCGTGTCCGGGTCCACGCCCTCCGGGTCGTACAGCCAGGCGATCATGACGCCGAGGCCGACCGCGACGACCCAGTCGGCGGCCCTCGCCGCGTCGGGCACGCCGAGTTCCGCGAGGTGGGTGGTCAGACCGCGCCGCGCGGTGGCCGGCCGGTCGGTCATGAAGGCGTGGGCGGGGTGCGACGGTACGGTCGCCTCGCAGACCGGCACCGCGTCGGCGGCCGTCCGCCACCGGGGGCGGGTCGTGAGGTGGCGGGCCCACGGCTCGGCGTCGGCCTCGGTGACGAGCGTGGTCAGGACGAGGTCCAGGAGGGCCTGCTTCGTCGGGGCGAGGTGCACGAGCGCCGCCCGCGTGATCCCCGCCTCGTCGGCCACGGCCTGCACGGACGTCTCGTAGGAGCCGTGCAGGGCGTAGAGGTGCGAGGCCGCCGTGACGACGGCGGCCCGTTTCCCGGAGGTCCCCAGGCCCGACGCATCCGACGCGTCCGGTGCGTCCGGTGCGTCCGGTGCGTCCGACGCGTCCGAGGTGGCGCTGTCCGGCGTACGGGCCGGCGAGCCGCCGGGCGCGGCGGGCGCGGTCGCCCCGTCCCCGGCGGCGGACGTCACCGCGAGCGTCTCGTCCTGTTCGAGGTGCGCGGGGATGCCGATCTCGCCGGGGAAGGAGAGGGAGAGGATCTGCGGTCCGTCCCATCCGGCGACGAGCCGGGTCAGCTCCCGCCCGGCGCTCTGGCCGGCCGGGTCCGCCGTCGTCCGCGCGGAGGCGGGCACCGACACCACGATCACGATCGACCTCGCGCCGCGCGCCTTCCAGTACTGGTCGGTGCCGGAGCGGGCGTGGATCACCGAGCCCGGCCGGTACGCCGTACGCCGTACGCCTGGGCACCGGCGTCGACGCGCTCGGCGAGGAGCTGATCGGCGCGCCGGCGCGGCCGGCCGGGGAGTGACCGCACCGCCGCCCGGCCCCGCACATCCCGTCCCACCTGCCGCGCCACCGGCCTGACGGTGGGGCGAAAGGGTGTAAATCGGTCAATGTGCTGTTATTTCCATAATGGGTGGATTGGAAGCTTGGTCTGCCTTGGGGTTATTGCGCCCGGGAGTGATTCAGGTCACGACGAGGGGTGGGTCGGGGACGCTGGTGCGCCGTCAATTCGAGCCTCGCGAATAGCGATTGACGGCATGCCGGTTCCGGGCGGAATGATCCTTTACGGAGTTCCGGAATAGACGATCTTTACGATCTCTTTCCATCTTGTTTTCGGTCTTTGTTTTCGCATACGGTCACGCCTCAGCCAGACGGAACGCCGAGTCCTGCCGCCGTTTGGACATCACCCACCCACCACCCGGCAGGAGCGGGGGACCCAGGTTCTCCGCCGGCTCCGGTGTTCCCGGATCCGGCTTGGGGTGAAGCCGCGCCACGGCGCGGCCGGGCATCTCCTGCCCGAACCCGACAGCTCACCTCGTAGGCGGAGGAGAGGACAACGCCATGCGTGGATCCCGGACGCCCCGACGCGCCCTGTTCACCCCGCTCACCCGCGGAATCGCCCTGGCCGGCGGCATCGCCGTCGCCCTGCCGCTGATCGGTGCCACGGCCGCCGTCGCGGCCACTCCGCAGGCCTCGACGCTCGCGACCAAGACCGTCGCAGTCGAAAAGGCGGCGGTCACGGCCGCTCCCGTCCGGTATTCCGTCGTCGCCGGCGACTCGCTTTCCGCCATTGCCGCGAAGTACGCGGTGCAGGGCGGCTGGCAGAAGGTCTACCAGGACAACAAGGTGGCCATCGGCGCCGACCCGATGCACATCCGCCCGGGCCTGACCCTCAACGTCGCCCCCGCCGTCGCGAAGGCGGCCACGACCGCCGTGAAGACCGTCGCGTACACGAACAACCTCGACGGCTGGATCCGCGAGTCGCTCGACATCATGAGCCGCAACGGGATCCCCGGCACGTACAACGGCATCTACCGCAACGTCATGCGCGAGTCCTCCGGCAACCCGCTGGCCATCAACAACTGGGACATCAACGCCATCAACGGCATCCCGTCCAAGGGCCTGCTCCAGGTGATCGACCCCACCTTCCGCGCCTACCACGTGGCCGGCACCGCCCTGGACTCGTACGACCCGGTCGCCAACATCACCGCGGCCTGCAACTACGCCGCCGACCGCTACGGCTCCATCGACAACGTCTTCGGCGCCTACTGACGGCCCCCGCGCCCCGCACCCGCCGCTCCGGCCCCGGATCCACGTGATCCGGGGCCGGAATGGACCGCGCGGCACGCGACAAGGTACGAAGTCCTCCGTGAACGCACAGCCCCAGGCCGCGACCGTTCGGGTGTTCATCGCCCTGGCGCCGCCCGACGAAGCGAAGGACGAACTGGCGCGGGAGCTCCGGCCCGCCTACGAGGCGTACCCCGCCATGCGGTGGAACCGCATCGAGGACTGGCACATCACCCTGGCCTTCCTCGGTGAGCTGCCGATCGCGGCCGTACCGCTGCTGCAGCCCCCGATCGCCGGGCTGGCCGCCACCCGCGGCGCCCTGGAACTGACGCTGCGCGGCGGCGGCCACTTCGACGAGCGGGTGCTGTGGACCGGCGTCGACGGCGACCTCGACGGACTGCACCTCCTCGCCGAGGACGTACGCGCCGCCGTACGCGCGTGCGGCATCCCCTTCGAAGGCCGTCCGCTGCGCCCGCATCTCACCCTGGCCCGGGCCCGCCGCGGCGACACGGGCTCCGTCGTGGAGGCCGCGGCCGGCCTGGCCGGCTTCACCGGCCGGAGCTGGCGGACCGGGCGACTGCATCTCGTCGGCAGCAACACGGGCCGCGGCCCGGGACCGATCCACTACCGCGACATAGCGGCCTGGCCCTTCGCCGGCACGGAGATCACGGACCACGCCCCGCACCCGGACGCCGGGTGACCCCGGCCGGGTAGCCCCGCGCCCCCGCATCCCCTCCCTCCCCGCCCGTCACCCCTGATCACCGGCCGGATCGCGTCGTCCGCGCCCGCCCGGTGGAAAAACGCGTGGACCCGCGCGCCGTCGGGGCGGAAGACTGCGGACCCTGTCCTGTCGGTCCGACAAAACAGGGTTGGGATGGGATTGTCTGAATCACCGCGAGTGACCCCCGGCAAAGGCGCGGTCCTGCTCGCCCTTCGTCACTACGGACGGGAGCTGGCCCGGCTGCGCCGGCTGACCGTACCCGCGATGCTGCTCCCGGCGCTGGGCAACATCGGCATCGCCTACCTCGCGCCGCTGATCGTCGCCAAGGTCGTCGGGCGGATCGCCGGCGACGGCGGCGCGGACTCCGGCGTCGGCGCCCTGCTGCCGTACGTCCTCGGGTTCGCCGGGGTGCTGCTGCTCTCCGAGGCGCTGTGGCGCGTCGGACTGCACTGCCTCAACCGGCTCGACGCCCTCGGCATCGAACACCTCTACATCGTCGGCATGGACGAACTCTTCGCCAAGGACGCCACGTTCTTCCACGACAACTTCGCCGGCTCGCTGACCAAACGCGTCCTCAGCTTCGCCTCCCGCTTCGAACAGTTCGTCGACACCCTCACCTTCAGCATCATGGGCAGCTTCGTGCCGCTCGTGTTCGCGTCCGTGGTCCTGTGGATGTACGAACCGCTGCTCGTCGTCGGCCTGTTGGCGATGATCCTGCTCACCGGGTTCGGCGTCGCCCCGCTGGTCCGCCGCCGCCAGGCCCTGGTCGACCGGCGCGAGGCGGCCATCGCCCATGTCGCGGGTCATGTCGCCGACAGCCTGACGAACATGGACACGGTCCGCGCCTTCGCCGCCGAGAAGCGGGAGGCGGCCGAACACCGCAGCCGCGTCGCGGAGTCGAGGCGGGTCACCCTGATGGCCTGGGACTACGGCAACCTGCGCATCGACACCCTGGTCGCGCCGATGTCCGTGCTCACCAACGTCCTCGGCCTGGTCCTGGCGATCTCCCTCGGCGCGGGCGCCCACGGCGTCGAGGCCGTCGTCGTCGCCTTCACCTACTACGGCAACGCCACCCGGATCATGTTCGAGTTCAACCAGATCTACCGGCGCCTCGAAAGCTCGATGACGGAGGCCGCCCAGTTCACCGAACTGCTCCTGACCCCGCCGACCGTGTGCGACCCGGAGTCGCCCGAACCGCTGCGCTCCCGGTCCGGCGACGTGCGGTTCGAGAAGGTGGGCTTCGCCCACGGCGGCGGCGAGCCGCTCTTCGAGGGCCTCGAACTGGACGTGCCGAACGGGACGAAGATCGGGCTCGTCGGCCGGTCGGGCGGCGGCAAGACCACCCTCACCCGGCTGCTGCTGCGGATGACGGACGTCGACACCGGCCGCATCCTCGTCGCGGGCCAGGACATCAGCCGTATGACCCAGGCCGACCTGCGCGGGATGATCGCGTACGTGCCGCAGGAACCGGCCATGTTCCACCGCACCCTGCGGGAGAACATCGCCTTCGCCCGGCCGGACGCCACCGAGGCCGAGATCGGACGGGCGGCGGAGGCGGCGCACGTCACCGAGTTCGCGGACACCCTCCCCGACGGCTTCGAGACCATGGTGGGGGAGCGCGGGGTGAAGCTCTCCGGCGGCCAGCGCCAGCGGGTCGCGCTCGCCCGGGCGATCCTGCGCGACGCGCCCATCCTGCTGCTCGACGAGGCGACCAGCGCGCTGGACTCGGAGAGCGAGATCCTGGTGCAGGACGCGCTGTGGCGGCTGATGGAGGGCCGGACGGCGCTCGTGGTGGCGCACCGGCTGAGCACGGTCGCCGGGATGGACCGGCTGCTCGTCCTCGACCGCGGCCGGATCGTCGAACAGGGCACGCACCAGGAGCTGTTGACGGCGGACGGCTCCTACGCGCGGCTGTGGCGGCACCAGTCGGGCGGCTTCATCGACAGTGCCCGCGCGGACGACGGCGCCCCGGCGGGGGCCGACGTGCGCTGAGCACGCCGGCCCCGGGCCGGTCCGCGCCCGGGGCCGGTCCGCCCACCGGGGGTGTTCCGATACCGCTACGCCGTGCCCCGGCGCGCGTAACAGAAAACGTGCTCCTCCGGGGCCGCCGCGGGATCGTCGGGCTGGAAGACCGACGTCTCGTGGTGGTGGATCTCCAGGCCGCAGTCCTCCCGCAGTTGCCGCAGGTACTCCTCGGCGGAGACGCTGGACACCCGGGCCCGCCGGCCCATCCAGACGATCTCGGCCTCCGCCACGTCCGCCGGCACCGTGGCGCTCACCAGCCAGCCGCCGGGCGCCAGGCAGTCCGCCATGCGGCGCAGCGCCGCCGCCGCCTCCGGCCGGCTCATCATCAGCAGCGGGAAGAACGCGCACACGGCGTCGAACCCGCCCGCGGGCGGCTCGAAGTCGTGGATGCCGATCTGCTCGAAGCGGGCCTCCGGCACCTGCTCGCGGGCCAGGCCGACCATCGTCGCCGACACGTCGATGCCGGTGACCTCGCAGCCGGCCCGGACGAGCAGTTCGGCGACCGGGCGGCCGGTCCCGCTGCCGACATCGAGGACCCGGGCGCCGGGCCGCAGCCGGGCGGTCAGCCAGTCGACCGCCGCCCGCTGGGCCGGCAGCCGTCCGAACGCCTTCTCGTAGTCGAGCCCCAGCCCGTCGAACAGCTCCGCCGCCGACAGCACGCCCTGCTCGGTGTCGTCTTCCCGCATCTCCGTGGCTCCCTGCGCAGTGTGATGATCACCGGCGCCTTACCCGCCGTACGGGTGTTTCAGTCGGCGTGCACCGAGGGATCTCGCGACACGACGTCTACCGAGGGTGACGGATCGAGGGTGACATCGGGAGGGCGCGTGCTGACGTCGCGAGTCGACGGATTGACGGAGGGGGGCGCTCCGGGGGTCCGCGGCGTCCGGTGGCCGGAAATGTCGTCTCCCTGTCCGGCTCACCCGGTCGGCCGTCGGCGCGCGACGGCGCCCGTGCGACCGCCGGGCACGTCGTCCACCTGCGCAGGTGTCAACTCGGTTGGTTCCGCGCCCGGTTGCCAGGGGTGTGCGAGGCGCCATCACACGCCGGGCGCGAGGGGTGGCCGGTGGCGTGAATATGGTTGTCCGCCCATTTAAACCTGCGACTTCGCAAGATCACCGCATTGGGGTAATGCACCCGGTCTCGTCACACGAGCGGGGATAGCCGACCGTTACTGTTCCTCAGGACCTGGGACGGATTTCCCCGAAATTGTCCCCGTATCTCCATGTTTCCGCTGTTCCCGCAGTTCCTGGCATTCCCTCGCAGTTCCCGTGGGTCTCCCACGGCTCCGCGGCTTCCGCGGAGCCGGGAGTACCCGCAGTCCCCGCATGTCCGCAGCACCGCACTTCCGCATGTCCTCTTCCCCCAAGGAGCGCACGCCCCATGACCGTTGAGACCGGCCCGGACACCGCGCTGCAGCCGTCCCGGCCGCAGTCCAGCCTGAGCACCACGGCGGCCCGCAACCTCGCCACCACCACCAAGTCCGCCCCGCAGATGCAGGAGATCACCTCCCGGTGGCTGCTGCGCACGATCCCCTGGGTGGAGACCAAGGGCGGCACCTACCGGGTGAACCGCCGGCTCAGCTACACCGTCGGCGACGGTGTCATCGAGTTCGTCCAGGACGGCGCCACCGTCCACGTCATCCCCCGCGAACTCGGCGAACTCGCCCTGCTGCGCGGCTTCGAGGACGAGGAGGTGCTCTCCGAGCTCGCCCGCCGCTGTGTCCAGCGCGACTTCCGCGCCGGCGAGGTCCTGGTCGAGCGCGGCACCCCCGCCGACCAGATCCACCTGATCGCCCACGGCCGGGTCAGCCAGACCTCGTCCGGCAAGTACGGCGACGAGGTGGCCGTCGCGGTCCTCGCCGACGGCGACCGTTTCGGCGAGAACGCCCTCCTGGACACCGACGCCCAGTGGGACTACACCGCCACCGCCGAGACCCCCGGCACCCTGCTCACCCTCTCCCGGGCCGACTTCGCCGCGGTCCGCGACGCCTCGCCCAGTCTCCGGGAGCACATCGAGGAGTTCAGCTCGCTGCCCCAGCAGCGGCAGAACCGCCACGGCGAGGCCGAGATCGCCATGTCCGCCGGCCACGTCGGCGAGGCCGAACTCCCCGGCGCCTTCGTGGACTACGAGCTCAAGCCGCGCGAGTACGAGCTGTCGGTCGCGCAGACCGTCCTCAAGGTCCACAGCCGGGTCGCCGACCTCTACAACGGCCCGATGGACCAGACGAAGGAGCAGGTCCGGCTGACCATCGAGGCGCTGCGCGAGCGCCAGGAGCACGAGCTGGTCAACAACCCCGAGTTCGGTCTGCTGGCCAACGCCGACTTCAAGCAGCGCATCCAGACGCACTCCGGCCCGCCGACCCCGGACGACCTCGACGAGCTGCTCTGCCGCCGCCGCGGCACCAAGCTCTTCTTCGCCCACCCCCGGGCGATCGCCGCGATCGGCCGCGAGTTCAACTCCCGCGGGCTCTACCCGGACCACGTCGACCTCGGTGGCCAGCTGGTCCCGGCCTGGCGTGGCGTCCCGATCCTGCCCTGCAGCAAGATCCCGATCAGCCAGGAGCAGACCACGTCGATCCTCGCCATGCGTACCGGCGAGGACAACCAGGGCGTGATCGGTCTGCACCAGACCGGCCTCCCGGAGGAGCTGGAGCCGGGCCTGTCGGTGCGCTTCATGGGCATCAACGAGCAGGCGATCATCTCCTACCTCGTCACCGCCTACTACTCCGCCGCCATCCTCGTGCCCGACGCGCTCGGCGTGCTGGAGAACGTGCAGATCGCCCGCAGGAACTGACCCGGAAGGCGCCAGGGCCCCGCAGGCCTGACACCAGGAACCCGCGGGCCTCCGGGCCCTTCGCGGGCCCCCGGGCCCGTCCGGCGCGGAACCGTCCGAAGGCCGTACCGGCCCGGGCGGACCGGGCCGGGCCCCCACCCACCCCAGCAAGGAGCCACGGATGCCCGATCCCGGGCCTTCTTCCGGGCAGTCGCGCCTGCCCGGCCCGCCGACCGCTCTGTTCCCGCTCACCGGGACGACGCCCGAACCCGGGCCGGCCCCCGGATCCGTACCCGAGACCGGTTCCGTCCCGCGGGACGGTGCCGGAGCCGGGACCGTACCGGGGGCCGGGTACGCCGACGCCCCGGCGCCCG
The DNA here is from genome assembly GCF_040635425.1 of Streptomyces laurentii. Taxonomy (NCBI): domain Bacteria; kingdom Bacillati; phylum Actinomycetota; class Actinomycetes; order Kitasatosporales; family Streptomycetaceae; genus Streptomyces; species Streptomyces laurentii. The sequence continues at coordinate 60,601 of NZ_JBEYHT010000030.1, forward strand.
CCGGTCCCGACCTGGCCCGGATCCTGCGGGGACCCAGCGGTCTCGGCACGGCGAGCCTGTCGCTCGCCCCGCGCGCGGAGCCGTTCGCGCCGGTGGTGTCGGTCGTCACCGAGATCCCGGCGGCGCCGGCCTCGCTGCCGGTCGACCCGGCGGACGGGACCCCGATCCCGGGTCTCTACTACCACCCCATCGCCGAACCCGACCCCGCGCGGGTCGAGGAGGTCAGCCGCCGGATCAAGGACTGGGCGGTCGACGAGGTCCAGGCGTACCCCCCGGAGTGGGAAGACCAGTTCGACGGCTTCTCCGTCGGGCGCTACATGGTCGCCTGCCACCCGGACGCCCCGACCGTCGACCACCTCATGGCCGCCACCCGGCTCATGGTCGCCGAGAACGCGGTCGACGACTGCTACTGCGAGGACCACGGCGGCTCGCCGATCGGCCTCGGCAGCCGGCTGCTCCTCGCGCACACCGCGCTCGACCCGCTGCACACCACGCCGGAGTACCAGCCGGCCTGGGCCGAGTCGCTGCACTCCGACGCGCCCCGGCGGGCCTACCGCTCCGCCATGGAGTACTTCACCGCGCTGGCGTCGCCCTCCCAGGCCGACCGCTACCGGCACGACATGGCACGGCTGCACATGGGTTACCTCGCCGAGGCCGCGTGGGCCGAGACCGAGCACGTACCCGAGGTGTGGGAGTACCTGGCGATGCGCCAGTTCAACAACTTCCGCCCCTGCCCCACCATCACCGACAGCGTCGGCGGCTACGAGCTGCCCGCCGACCTGCACGCGCAGCCCGCCATGCAGCGGGTGATCGCCCTGGCCGGGAACGCGACGACCATCGTCAACGACCTCTACTCCTACACCAAGGAGCAGAGCAGTCCCGGCAAGCACCTCAACCTGCCCGTGGTGATCGCCGAGCGCGAGGGCATGTCCGAGAAGGACGCCTACCTGAAGGCGGTCGAGGTCCACAACGACCTCATGCGCGCCTTCGAGGCCGCGGCCGGCGAACTGGCCGCCGGCTGCCCCGTCCCCAGCGTGGCGCGCTTCCTCAAGGGCGTCGCCGCCTGGGTCGACGGCAACCACTACTGGCACCAGACCAACACCTACCGCTACACCCTTCCCGACTTCTGGTAAGAAACGGAACCTTCATCTGTGACCAGCACCGAGTTCACCACCGCCGACGGCACGTGCACGTTCGTCCCCGCGCCGACGACCCCCTACCAGGGGGACATCGCCCGCTACTGGAACAACGAGGCCAGGCCCGTGAACCTGCGCCTCGGCGATGTCGACGGGCTCTACCACCACCACTATGGCGTCGGTGAGATCGACCGGGCGGCTCTCGGGGACCCCGCGGACAGCGCTTACGAGAAGAAGCTGATCGCCGAGCTGCACCGGCTGGAGTCGGCGCAGGCCGACATCCTGTTCGACAGCCTCGGCGCCATCGGGCGCGACGACCTGCTGGTGGACGCGGGCTGCGGCCGCGGCGGCTCCATGGTCATGGCCCACCAGCGCTTCGGCTGCAAGGTCGAGGGAGTCACCCTCTCCGCCAAGCAGGCCGACTTCGCCAACGGACGCGCCAAGGAACTCGGCATCGAGGGTCACGTCCAGGCCCGGGTCTGCAACATGCTCGACACCCCCTTCGAGACCGGGCAGGCCGCCGGCTCGTGGAACAACGAGTCCAGCATGTACGTCGACCTGCACGACCTGATGGCCGAGCACGCCCGCATCCTCGGCGTCGGCGGCCGCTATGTCACGATCACCGGTTGCTGGAACCCGAAGTACGGCCAGCCCTCCAAGTGGGTCTCGCAGATCAACGCCCACTTCGAGTGCAACATCCACTCGCGCCGCGAGTACCTGCGTGCCATGGCCGACAACCGCCTGGTGCCGAACGCCATCGTCGACCTGACCGCCGCGACCCTGCCCTACTGGGAGCTGCGCGCCACGTCCTCGCTGGTCACCGGCATCGAGGAGGCGTTCATCGAGTCGTACAAGGACGGCTCGTTCCAGTACCTGCTGATCGCCGCCGACCGCGTCTGACGGACGGCCCCACGGCCCGCCCGCCGCGTACCTCCCCCAGGGGTACGCGGCGGGCGGCCGTGCGCGTACGCTCCGGATCACACCGCGTCCCGGCGCTCGTACAGCCCCTTGGGCAGCAGGCCGCGCAGGGCCCGCGCGGCGGCCTCGGGCGCGGGGTCGGACACGGACACCCGGCTGAACGGCGCGCCGGGCGCCAGCTCCAGCCACAGCACCGGACCGCCGGCGCGGACGGCGACGAAGTCCGTACCGTCCGGGCCGTGCCGGACCCCCACGCACCGGCCCGGCAGCCACCGTCCGGGCCCGGCCTCGCCGCGCAGGACCCGCCACCAGTCGGGCTCGACCCCGACCCGGCGCAGTGCCGAGCCGGGCAGCCGGACCGTACGGCGGCGCGCGGCCGGCACCTCGCCCGGGCCGAGCCGGACCGTGATCCGCTCGCCCTCGACCACCACTCGCGCCATCGGCCGTCCCTCCTCAGGCCGCCCCGGGCGCTTCTGCCGCCTCGGTCTTGCGGATCGAGCAGTGCAGGGAGTCGTCGACGACGTCCGCGACGATCGTGTCCCCGGGCTCGGCGCCGCCGCCCAGCAGCAGCGAGGCGATCCGGTTGTCCAGCTCGGTCTGGATCGTGCGGCGCAGCGGCCGGGCCCCGAACTCCGGCTGGTAGCCGTGCGCGACCAGCAGTTTCTTCGCCGCCTCCGTGACGTCCAGGGTCATGCCCTGCGCGTGGACCCGGTGCTTGCTGCGGTCCAGCAGATGCTCGACGATCTCCGACAGGTCGGACTCGGTGAGGCTGTGGAAGACGATGATGTCGTCGATCCTGTTGAGGAACTCCGGCAGGAACCGGCCCCGCAGATCCTCCATCAGCTCGTCCTTCAGCTCCGCCGCGTCGCCCTGGTGGGCGAGGATCCGGTGGGCGCCGATGTTCGACGTCATGATGACGACGCAGTGCCGGAAGTCGACCGTGCGGCCCTGCCCGTCGGTCAGCCGTCCGTCGTCGAGGATCTGCAGCAGCGTGTTGAAGACGTCCGGGTGGGCCTTCTCCACCTCGTCGAACAGGACGACGCTGTACGGGTGGCGGCGCACCTTCTCGGTGAGCTGGCCGGCCTCCTCGTACCCCACGTATCCGGGCGGCGCGCCCACCAGCCGGGCGACCGTGTGCTTCTCCTGGAACTCGCTCATGTCGAACCGGATCATCCGGTCCTCGTCGCCGAACAGCAGCTCCGCGAGCGTCTTGGCGAGCTCGGTCTTGCCGACGCCGGTGGGGCCGAGGAAGAGGAACGAGCCGACCGGGCGGTTCGGGTCGCCCATGCCCGCGCGATTGCGCCGTACCGCCTCGGAGACCGCCGTGACCGCCTCGTCCTGGCCGACGATCCGGGCGTGCATCTCCTCCTCCAGCTTGAGCAGCCGCTCCTTCTCGCTGGCGGTCAGCTGGGAGACCGGGATGCCGGTGCGGCGGGACACGATGTCGGCGATGTCGCCGGCCGTGACCGAGACGACGCCCTCGCGCCGCTCCTCGATGCCGGCCAGCTCGCCCTCGACCTCGGCGATCCGCTTCTTCAGCTCCGACGCCTTCTCGAACTCCTCGCCCGCGACCGCCTGGTCCTTCTCCCGGCGCAGTTTGGCCAGTTCGTCCTCGCGGCTGACGACCTCGGTGGAACGGCCCGCGCTGCGCAGCCGGACCCGGGCGCCGGCCTGGTCCATCAGGTCGATCGCCTTGTCGGGCAGGAAGCGGTCGCTGATGTACCGGTCCGAGAGCCGGGCCGCCGCCGCGAGCGCCCCGTCGGCGAACCGGACCTGGTGGTGGGCTTCGTACGCGTCCCGCAGCCCCTCCAGGATCTGCACGGTCTCCTCGACCGTCGGCTCGGGGACGAGGACCGGCTGGAAGCGGCGTTCGAGGGCGGCGTCCTTCTCGACGTGCTTGCGGTACTCGTCGATGGTCGTGGCGCCGACGACGTGCAGCTCGCCGCGGGCGAGGGCGGGCTTGAGCATGTTGCCGGCGTCCATCGAGCCCTCGCCGGTGGCGCCCGCGCCGACGACGGTGTGCAGTTCGTCGATGAAGAGGATGACGGAGCCGCCGGCCTCCTTGACGTCCTCGATGACCTTCTTGAGACGTTCCTCGAACTGGCCCCGGTACTGCGCCCCGGCGACCATCCCGGACAGGTCGAGGGAGACGACCCGCTTGTCCTTGAGGGTGTCGGGCACCTCGCCGGCCACGATGCGCTGCGCGAGGCCCTCCACGATCGCGGTCTTGCCGACGCCCGGCTCGCCGATGAGGACGGGGTTGTTCTTGGACCGCCGGGACAGGATCTCGACGGTCTGCTCGATCTCCTCGGACCGGCCGACGACGGGGTCGAGCTTGCCCGCCTTGGCCTCCTCGGTGAGGTCGCGGCCGTACTCGTCGAGCGTGGTGGCGGGCTGCCGGGGCGCGGCGGGCGCGCTCTCGGGGCGCGCGGACTGGTCCGCGACCCCGCGCAGCTTCTGTACGTCGAGGTCCTCGGCCCGCAGGAAGCGGGTGGCGCCGGAGTCGGCGTCGGACAGGAGCGCGCCGAGGATGTGCTCGGGGCCGATGTACGACACGCCGGCGGCCTGCGCGTAGGCGTGCGCGGCGGCCAGCGTGCGCTTGGCGGCCGGGGTGAGACCCGGTTCGGACGAGGGCTCGCCGGACTCCCGGGGCAGCACCTCGGCGATCTGGCCGGCGAGCTTCTCCGGGTCCACCCCGGCCCGGTCCAGGATCCGCCGGGAGGGTTCGACCTGGGTGGCCGCCCACAGCAGATGCTCGGTGTCGAGATCGGCGGTGCCGTCCTCGACCGCGCGGCGGGTCGCGAGGCCGATCAGCTCCCGGGACGACTCGGTGAGCAGCCGCCCGATCGGGACGCGCTGGACGGCGGGTGGCGAGGACGCCGGTGACATCCCGAAGAATCGGTTCAGCAGGTCGCCGAACGGGTCGGAGGAACCGAAGGGGGAACCGAACGCCATCGACATCTGAAGCTCCTGATGGGGAGGGAGGCCGCCCACCACGGACCGTCCACGGGGGTGGGGCACCTCCACTCAAACCCGGCGATCCGGACCCCGCAAGCGGGGCTCATACGTCGTGCTGACGGCGCCCGCCACCCGGCCGGGCCGCACCGGCGGGCCGCGGGCGAGCGCGGGGCCGGGGCGGGCGAGCGGGGCGCGCCCTGTGAGCTCGGCGCCTGTTTGGTGTCAAGTGGCAACTGTGTACGGGGAGTTCGTGCCCGCTCAGACAAGGGTTCAGCGTGTCGTCGATGGGAGTGCCAGGCATATACCTCGGGGAAGAGCGGCGCTAGCGTGGCGGCATGATCAACACTTCCGCTTCCCTTCACCATGCCCGTGACCTGTCCTCCGCCAGTGACGCCGAGGTGGCCCTCGCCGCCGCCCGGGCCGGCGCCGACGTCGTCCGCGAGCTCTACGGCCGCCGCCTCGACCGTATCGACAAGGGCGGCGGCGACTTCGCCACCGCCGCCGATCTCGCGGGCGAGCGGGCGATCCTGGCCGTGCTCCGCGCCGCCCGGCCCGACGACGGCGTGCTCGGCGAGGAGGGCGGCGAGCAGGGTGCCGCCGGGGCCGGGCGCCAGTGGTTCGTCGACCCGCTGTGCGGCACGCTGAACTACGCCTCCGGCACCATGGTCGCCGCCGTCAACGTGGCCCTGCGCGGCGGCGCCGCCGCCGTCGCCGACCCGTTCGGCGGCGAGGTGTTCTGGACCGACGGCCAGGTGGCCCGGGTACGCCACGACGGCGATGACACCCCGCTGGAACCGTCCGCCGCCGGACGGCTGGTGGACGTCAACCTCGACGCGCCCTTCCCGCACGCGCCCGGCTTCCGCGCCGTGGAGCTGCTGGCCCACCCCCGCTTCGGCCCAGGGTTCCGCCCCCGGGTCGTCTCCTCCTCGATGGCCGTGGCGTGGGTCGCCGCCGGCAAGCGCGCCGCGTACGTCACGGACGGCGGCGACCTCGCCGACAGCGTGCACTTCGCCGCCGGCATCGCGCTGTGCCGGGCCGCCGGGTGCGTCGTCACCGGCATCGACGGAGAGCCGCTCGGGCGGCCGGGCCGGCCCGGCCGCGGACTCGTGGCCGCCGCCGACCAGCGGACCCACGACGAACTGATGGCCCTCATCCGGGACCTGCCGGGGAGCCCGGCCCTCCCCGGTCACGGTCACGCGGGCTGACGTCGCGGCGGGCGCCTCCTGAAAGGGCGCCCTACGGGCGTGCCTACGGGTGGGCGTGCCTACTGGGCGGGCGCGCCGGTGTAGAACGCGACCGTCGCCGCCGTCGTCGACTCCACCGTCCGCGGATCCGCTCCCGCCGCCGCGTACGCGGCACCCCACGCCTCGCCCGCGTGGGTGAGGAAGGCCCGCCCCTCCGCGGACGCCTCCCACGCGGTCGCCTCGGCCCGGCCGAGCGTCGCGCCCGCGACATGCCGGGCGAGCGCGTGCAGGGCCATGTCCCAGCCGACGCCGGCCGCCCCCGGACCGTAACGCTCCCGGAACTCGGGGGACGCGACGGCGACATGGTCGAGTTCGAGGACGGTACGGGCGGGGCCCGCCGGAGTGAGCCGGACGGTGACCTCGCTCAGCCCCGGGTCGGGGCCGAACAGCCAGGAGAGCCGCAGCCGTTCGGGCGCGACGCACTCCAGGATCTCGCCGGCCGCGTTGCCTTCCAGGCGGTAGTGCCCGCCCGGGGCGAGCTCGCCGCTGACCGGCAGGAACCAGCGGCCGAGCCGGCCGGGGGAGGTGAGCGCGTCCCACAGGTCGGCGGCACCCGTCTCGTACGTACGGCGCAACAGCACCGTGTCGGCGGTGCCGTCCGGCACCTCGCGAGTGCCGACCTCGCGGTGGACACGCCCGAGTTCGGCGTCGGCGTCGTACCCGGCGAAGTACGCGGCGGCCATGTCCTCGTCGCCGTGGCCCTGGGCGACGGCCCGGCCGAAACGCGCGGCGCCCGCCTCGGCGATGTCGAGCCGGACGCCGTGCCGCCGGCCGGCCTCGACGATCAGCCTGGCGTCCTTGGCGGCGGTCGTCACGGCGAAGCTCGCGGGCGACAGCCGGTCCTCCCGGACCAGTGTGGTCTTGGCGCGCAGATAGCCCGTGTCGAGCGGGCCGCCGTCGATGGTGGCGAAGAAGGAGTCCGGGTCCACGCCGAGCGCGTGGGCCAGGTTCAGCACCTCGCCGGCCGCGCCCGTGACCGCGAGGACCCAGCTGTTGGCGACCAGCTTGAGGCGGGTCGCGCTGCCGGCCGCGCCGTCCTCGCCGGTCCACACCGTACGGGCGCCGACCGCGTCGAAGACGGGGCCGGCGGTCTCCCGGCCGGCCTCGGGCCCGGCGGCGAGGACGGTCAGCCGCCCCGCCTCGGCCGGGGCCTTGGTGCCGAGCACCGGGGCGTCGTAGAAGACCAGGTCGTGGGCGTGGGCGAAGGCGGCGAGTTCGGCGATGGCGTCGATCCCGGCGGTCGTCGACTGCACCCACACCGTTCCGGGGCGCAGCGCGGGCGCCGCCTGGCGCATCGCGTCGAGGGCGGCCGGCCCGTCGTACACCATCGTCAGGACGACGTCGGCGTCCGCGACGGCCTCGGCGGGCGTGCCGGCGATGCGCGCCCCGTCCTTCGCGAGCGGCTCGGCGCGCTCCCGGGTCCGGTTCCAGGCCGTTACGGTGTGCCCGGCCCGGGCCAGGTTGCGGGCCATGGCGGCGCCCATGATGCCGGTGCCGAGGACGGCGACGGTGAGCTGACGAGCAGGCATGGACTCTCCGGGGACCGACGGGCCGGGCCGGGGCGGGGTCCGTCTCGTGACCAGGCCTCGCGGGCTCGGGATGATCCGGAGGACAGGCCCCGGCCCATCGAACCACGGGCGCGGCCGGCCGGCACGGGAGTTCTGGACCGGACGGCCGTACGGAGGCGGGGGTGGGCCCGGCCCGCCCGCGGCCCCCGCACCCGGAGGCCCGAGGCCCCTGAGCGGGCCGGCCCGGGGCGGCCCGCGGGTCCGCGCCCCGGCTACGCGTCCTCGCCGTCCTCGTCCTCCGCCGGCTGGATCCCGGCCAGCAGATTGAACGCGCCCGTCAGCATGTTGAGCGTCACCACCGCCACCACCTCGGCGATGATCCGGTCGCTCCAGCCGTGCTCCCGCAGTTCCGCCACGTCCTGGTCGCCCAGCGCGCTCGGCTCGACGAGGACCTTCAGGGCCACGGCGATCAGCGCGGCCTCGCGGGCGTCGGTCGACGTGCCCTGGCGGGCCAGCTCGATGTCGCTGTCGTGCAGGCCGGCGGCCCGGGCGGCCTCGATGTGGGCCTGGCGGCAGGTGCCGCAGCCGATCCACTCCTGGACCGCGAGGGAGATCTTCTCGCTCAGGGCCCGGGGGATCTTCACCCGCTTCGTGGCACGGGAGAGGTTGAGATAGCCCTCCAGGACCGCGGGGGAGTGCGCCATCGTCGACACCATCTCGCCCGCCGAGCCGTGCCGTTCGACGATGTCCGCGAGCAGCTCGCGCGCCTTCCCGGTGGCCTGCTCCGGCCGCAGCGCCGCCAGCCGCCGCGGTGTGCCGCCGCCGCGCGACACGCCCTGCTCGCCCTGCGCCGCGCCGTCCTGCGTCGTCGTCCCCTGCACGTTGCCTCCTTGCCGATCACTTACGCCACTTCCGCACGGTATACCCGTGGGGGGTATAACGCCGCGGGGTGTCCCGGAGTTCCCGTCCCGGCGCGGGCGGTTTCGCGTTCTACGATCGGAGGGTGATCAAAGGCGTCCTGTTCGACTTCTCCGGCACCCTGTTCCGCGTCGAGTCCCTCGCGCACTGGCTGGACGCGGGTCTCACCGCGTGCGGCGAGAGACTCTCCGGCGACGCGTTCGCCCACGCCGTGGAACGCCTCACCCACCACGGCGCGCTGCCCGGCGGCCCGGGGCCGCGGGAGGTGCCCGAGGCGCTGCGACAGTTGTGGGACGAGCGCGACCTGGACGCCGAGCGGCACCGCGCCGCGTACACGGGACTGATCCGGGCGTCCGGGGTGACCGACCCGGATCTGGTCGACGCGCTCTACGAACGCCACATGACTCCCGAGGCCTGGCAGCCGTACCCGGACGCCGCCGCCACCCTCGCCGGGCTGAGCCGCGCCGGCCTCTCCGTCGCCGTGGTCAGCAACATCGCCTGGGACCCGCGGCCGGTGTTCCGTGCCCACGGGCTCGACGCGTGGGTGGACGTCTTCGCCCTCTCCTTCGAGGTCGGCGTCCAGAAGCCCGAGCCGGGCATTTTCCAGTACGCCTGCGACAAGCTCGGGCTGGCCCCGGAGGAGACCCTGATGGTCGGCGACGACCGCAGGGCCGACGGCGGCGCCTTCGCGCTCGGCGCCCGCGTGTACTTCGTCGACCCGCTGCCGGTCGACCAGCGCCCGCACGGCCTGCGCCCCGTCTTCGGCCTGCTCTCCGACGCCTGACTGCACGTCGGGACGACGGCCGGGGGCGGTCCGGACGCGGTCCGTGCCTGCGAGAACGTACGGGTCGACCGGGCGGGCCGTACGGTCGTCTTGACGAAGCGTCACGTCAGGGTCTGGTTCCGGGCGTTGAGGAGGACCGGGCGGAGCGTCCGGGGCTCCGTCGACGACGTGACCTTCCCGTCGGCGGGTCGTGCGGCCCGACCAGGGATCCGCCGGCCGGCGCCTCGCGATGACGTCCGCCGCCCGATGAGCCCGTGGTTCAGACCCAGTTGACCGCGGCGCGCGCGAGCAGCGGATCATCGACCAGCTCCCACAGCGGTACGGCGACGTTGCCGACCCGGTAGCGCCCGCCGGTGTGCAGCCCGAGAACCCGGTGGTCGGCCAGATCGAGGACCGGCGCCCCGCTGTTGTCGCCCAGCGTGGAGCAGTCGTGCCGCAGCACCGGGCCGTCGGCCGAGAAGCCGGTGGCCCGGCCCGGCTGGAGCCGCTTCAGGTCGTAGGCGTCCATGAAGATCCGGCGCATGGTCTCCGGCTCGTCACGGCGCCCGTCGCCGGCCGGATAGCCGATCACGTACACCGCCCGGCCGGGCAGGTCCGCCGGAGCGTCCGCCGCGACCGCCAGCGGGGCCGGGGGCGGCTCCCCGTCGGGCGGGTCGATCCGCAGCAGGGCGAGGTCGACGTCCGGGTGCACGCCGATCACGCCGGTGATCTCGTACGGCGGCGGCCCCGCCTGCGCCACCGGCCCGGGCGCCGGGCGGGCGGGCAGCTCCTCGCCGGGGTCGAGCCGGGCCGCCATGCCGTCCCGGAACGCCCAGCCCACGCCGTCGGCACGGCAGAACTCCGCGGCCACGCGCCGGCTCGTCATCACCACGTCCGGCCCGGCGAGGAACGCCGTGCCGATCCAGTCCAGGCTCGGGTGCCCGGTGACCACGATCCGCCCGACCCCGGCGAGCGACGCGCCGATCGCCTCCCGCTCGACGTCGAGCGCCGCCCAGGTGTCCGGCCGCGCGTCGAAGTCCCGGCCGCGCACCGGGATCGCGGGCCGGCCCTCCAGCAGGACGATCGCCGCCACGCCCACGTACTCGTCCTCGTCGATCTCGTCCGCCCGCCCGGCCGCCAGCTTCTCCAGACCGCCCACCCCGGCCTCCAGAACCCTGGCCCGCTCCTCCCGGGCGAACCGCGCCACCTCGACGGCCGGCGCGACCCGCGGCGGTGGCTCCTCGTCCGGACCCGCGAGCTCGCGGAAGCCCGCCACCCGCGGGAACTCCGGGGACTCCAGCTCCTCCTCCAGATGGGCCCGCACCCGCGCGGCCACCGCGCCCGGATCGTCGAAGACGTCCTCGGGGCGGGTCGCGACCGGCGACCCGCCGAGCGTGCCGCCGCGTGAGCCGGATCCGTACCGCATCGTGCGTCACCTCCGCGCGGGGCCGGGCGGGCCCGCGCCGGCCGGACGCCGGGGCGATGACACGCCGGTACGCGCCAGTACGCCGGTACGCGCCGGGACGCCGAGGGGCGGTGTGCCGCTCTGACGGGACCGCTCCGGCCGGGGCCTCGTCCCCGGTTGTCATCGTCCCGCCGGGCCGCGGCCCCCGCAATCGCTGCCCGGGAGCCTTCGACCCTCGTTCCTCGGCCCTCGGGTATGCGGGCTCAGGGCCGCAGCGCCGTCGCGAGCTGGGCCCGGGAGCGGACGTCCAGCTTCTGGTAGATGCGGGTCAGCCGGGCCTCGACCGTCTTCACGCTCAGATACAGCTTGGCCGCCGCCTCCTGGTTGCTCGCGCCCTGGCCCACCAGGCGCGCGAGCCGCAGCTCGGCCTCCGTGAGCGCGGACAGCGCGGGCAGGCTCTCCTCGTGCGCCGGGACCTCGGCCGCCGGCGCGGTGCCGTGCGGCTCCGCGGCCAGCGCGATCCACGGCGCCGCCCCCGCCCGCTCGAACACCGCCGCGGCCGACTGGAGCGCCGTCTGCGCCGCCGAACGCCGCCGCCGGCGCCGCTCCACCCGGGCGAGCGCCATCAGCGCCCGGCCCTGCTCCAGCGGCAGCTCGGCGTCCGCGAACCGGCTCGCCGTGCCCGCGAGCAGCTCCGCCGCCTCGTCGGTCCGGCCCTCCGCCGCCAGGCATAGCGCGTACGCCCGGTCGCAGCCGAGCAGCACCCGGGTCCGGCCCAGCCGCTCGCCGGCCGGCCGCACCTCTCCGATGACCGCCCGGGCCGCGGCCGGATCGTCGTGCGCGAGCAGCGCCTCCGCCAGCTCCTCGTGCCAGCGCAGCATCGACGGGTCCACCGTGGACTGGGCGCGCTCGTTCGCCTCCACCCGGCGCAGCGTCTCCAGGGCCGCGGTGACGTCCCCGTTGACGAGCTGGACGCGGCCGAGCGCGTACAGACTGCGCGACAGGAAGACCCGGTCGCCCTCCTCCTCCGACGCCTGCACACTGCGCCGGGCGTAGCTGGCGGCGCGGGCGAAGCTGCCGCCCGCGGTCTCGGCGAGCGCCAGCGCGTACCAGGGCGGCCCGGGGGACAGGCCCGCCTCCAGGGTCAGCGCGAGCGACTGCCCGGCGTGGGTCAGGGCCGCCGCGCACGGGCCGATCCGCGACTCGATCTCGGTGAGGGTGATGAGGAGTTCGATGGCGTCCTCCACCGAACCGCGCCGCTGCACCAGCGGCAGCAGCGCGCCCAGTTGCGTCCGTGCCTCCACCAGCCGTCCGTCGAACACGGCGTGACGGATCGTCAGGATCTGTGCGGCGTTGTGCACTCCGGCCGGCCGCTCGGCCGTCTCCAGTTCGCGCGCCCGCGCCAGCACCGTCTCCGCGCCCGGCGAACCGAGGGCCCGCTCCATCCGCGCCTGTACGGTCAGCGCCTCGGCGGTCGTACGGGAGTCGCCGATCGACTCCGCCAGCTCGGCGGACGCCATCGCGGCCAGCCGGGACCGGGCCGGATCGCCGTCCGCGAGCACGTATTTGACGGCCAGTCGGAGCTGGACGGCCGCGCGCAGCGCGGTGTCGCCCTCGGAGTCCTCCATGGCGTGGACGTACATCTCGTCGAGTGCGGTCAGGCCCTGCCCCGCCGTGTCGAGGACGGCGAGCCGGGCCCGGACGCGGTCGTCGGGCGCCGCGTCCCGGGCCAGCAGGTCCGCCGCCGCGCGCATCGCGAGGTCGGCGCGGCCGGCCCGGGCGGCCTCCTCGGCGGCGTCGGCCAGCCGGGCGATGCGCTGCTTGGCGTCGGCGCCGGGCGTCGACTCGGCGGCGAGCAAGGCGAGTTCGGCGGTGAGCGGGCTGTTGCCGCGCCGCCGGGCGAGCGTGGCCGCCTCCGCGAGTTCGGCCGCCAGGTCCTCCTGCGGCGCGTCCGTGGCCAGGGCCCGGTGCCGTACCGCCTCCACCGGATCGTCGACGACCCGCGCCAACGCCGCGTGTCCCGCGCTGCGCCGGGACCAGGAAGCGTCGTGGACGAGAGTCGACGGCAGCAGCCCGGCCGTGAACGCGACCGTGCCGTCCTCGGCGAGCGAGACGAGCCCGGCCCGCTCGGCCGCCGCCAGGTCGGCCTCCGCGTCGGGCCGGCCGGCCCGACGTACCAGCGTGGCCGTGGGGCGCAGCGCGAGCGCCGCCAGGAGCAGGGTCTCGCGTACGCCGTCGGGCGCGGCCCCGAGCAGCTGCCGGGCCAGGTCCCGGGCCCGCCCGGACAGGGTCAGCGCCTCGGCGTGATGCACCGGCGTCCGGGCGTCGGCGAGCGAACGGCCGACGGCGAGCGCGAGCCGCGGATTGCCGCCGCTGGCCTTGTGGACGCGGCCGGCCATCCGGGACGGCAGCCGGTGGTGGATGAGCAGTTCGGCGATCTCGTCGGCCTGGAGCGGCGGGACGAGCAGGACGTCCGCCTCCGACGGGACCCACAGCCGGGTGTCGTGCGCGTCCGGGCCGGCGGCCGGCCGGTCGGGCAGGTCGCCGGGTGCGGGGTGGCCGCCGTGCCCGGGGTGCGCCGGGCCGTACGCCTCGGGGGTCTCGACGGCGATCACCCGCAGCGTGGGCGGGGCCAAGTGGAGGGCGAAGCGGAGGAGGTCGGCACTGTCCGGGTCGATGTGCTGCACGCCGTCGACGACGAGCAGCGCGGGGCCGCGCGCGGTGAGGGTCCGCAGGATCCCGGCTATACCGAGGCGCAGGGCGATCGGGTCCCGGCCGCCGTCCTGCGCCGGGGCCTCGCGGCACAGGACGGCGATGGCGGCCCGCTGCGGCCCCGGCAGCCCCTCGAGGATCCCGGAGGCGGTGACCCCGAGCGGCGCGGGGACGGGGAGGGCACGGGACCGGCCACGGGACGACGGGGCACCGGCAGAGCCCGTACGGGAACGGGAGTCGGAACCGAGACCGGAACCAGAAGTGGAATCCGAGGCCGTACTCGGGCCGGTGGCGGGATCGGGGGTGGAACGGCCGGCGGAAACGGCGGGATCGGAGAGCGAACGATGCGCACGCGAGCGGGGCTTCGGCACCGTCCGGGGCCCGCCCGGGGCCTCGGCGTGCGCCCCCTGCCGGCGCCGCCCGGTGCCGGCGGACGGCAGCCCGGCCAGGGTGGTGGCGACCGAGGCGACCAGGGCCGCCGCGGCCGCCCCGGATATCCCGCGGTCGGCGGGCAGCGTGGACAGCCAGAGCACCGTCTCGCCGCGGGCCTCCGCCCGGGCGGCCATGGCAAGGGCGACCTCGGTCTTGCCCACCCCGGCCGGACCGGTGAGCAGGGCCTGGCCCCGGCTGCGCAGGACGTGCTCCAGCCGCGCGAGAAGTTCCTCCCGGCCCACCGGCGCAGGCCGCAGCGGCGCTGTCGTCACGTGTCCACCACCCCTCCGGCGCTCGGGCCCTGCCCGTGAGCCCCGTTGCGCAGAGGATACGGAGCCCCGCGCCGCAGTCCAGGCCCCGTGTCCGGGATACGGACGAGGTGGCGCCGGTGAAGGCCGTGTGAAGGGGCCGCTTCGTACCGGCTCCGGTCTTCGTACGGGTACCGCCAACTCCCGGTTGACCTGCGGTGATGCCGGGAGGAACGGTGTTCGCGCGTGAGGGGCGCGTCCGCGGGGGCGCATCGTCGACCGGATTCGGCGTGTGTACGCCACGGCGGCTCGGAAGATCACATCGCGGACCCTGCCCGCCCGTTCACGGCGGGCCGGTGGTCGGCGGACGGCCCGAGGGGCTTCCCCTCAGGGAGGAAGAGCTGGGCGGCGGCGCGGGAACGACGGGGCGAAGTGGGGTCGCACCCGCCGCTCCCCGGGAGTGGGGTCCCTCGCGCCGCCACCGGCGCGACGGCCCGGGTCAAGGCCGCCCCGGCGAACCCGCCGTCGTTCCCCCTGCGCCGGGCAGGGAGGGGTGACGGGGGGTGGGATCCGCCGGTGGGCCAGACAGTAGGGAACGCCGGGGGGCGTCCGATACGGGGAAAACCCTTGTCCCCCTCGACGGGTGGCAGGGTGCGGGCCGGGGGAGCGCCGGGTGGAGCCCGGGGAGGGTCCGGGCTCCACCCGGGGACGCCGTGGGGTGAGCCGTCGGGGCCGCGTCAGGGGAAGCCGTCGCGGTCACCACTGCGTGGTGTCGGCCAACGCCCCGCGGAGCAGGGCGATCTGGCCGAGGTGCGCGAAGGAATCCGCGAGCAGCCCCTGCAACCGCTCCTCGACCGTACGCGTGTCGCCGAGGGTGGGACTGGTGACGGTCCGTCCGAGGTCGCCGGCCGGTGCTGTCGCGCAGTACCGCTCCACGCGCGCGTGGAAGGCGCCGTGGTAGGTGAGCAGCAGCGCCCCGCCCGGGCTGCGGAAGGCCGCGGCCTCGGCGGGCGAGTGGCCGAAGCCGGTGTCGGACGGATCGGCCGGCCGGCCGCACCGCGCGGCCCAGCCGTCCGCGACCCACACCTGGGGCTCGCCCATCAGCTCGGACACGTTCCGGTCCTGTCCCCGGGCCACATGCCAGGCGAGCCAGCCGAGACTGTTGCGGCCGGGCGCGGGCCGCCCGTCCAGCGCGGCGTCCGGCACCTCGTCCAGCGCGGCGGCCAGATCCCGCCGTACCCGCCGGAACAGCCCCGCGGTCAGCGGCTGCCGGCCCCCGTCACCGTTCACCGCGCCCCCCATGGCTTCCCTCGTCTCCCTTGTCCCCTGGGTCTTCTGATCCCCGGATTCCTCAGCCCAGTTCGAGTGTCGTCACGCCGAAGACCCGCTCCCGCGCCACGGGACGGATCGGCCCGGTGTACATACGGGCCGTCTCGAACGTGGGCTCCAGACCGCGCTCCTCGGCGATCCGGGCCGCCGCCGGGTTCATCTCCGGCATGTCCACCGCGACGCGCGGTGCGCCGAAGGCCCTGGCCTCGGCCGCCAGCGCGTCGAGGAGCACGGCCGCGTCGGCCGGCGTGTCGGCGAACAACGGGCCGACGCGCGCCTCCCGCTCGGCCGGGCGGACGACGCCGTACCCGGTGACCCGGCCGTCCACGACCCGGGCCAGGGCCCGGTGTCCCGGCGTGCCCAGCCAGGACGCGAGGAACCGCGGCCGGTCGGCCGGATGGCACGTGCTGTCGTACGCGGCGAGCGTGGCCGGATCCACCCGCCCGGCCGCCACCACCCCGGTCGCCGGCCGCTCCGGCGGCGGCACCTCGCCCACGTACCGGGCCGTCCGGTAGGCCGTGAGGAACCCCGACTTCCGGTAGTTGTCCTGCTGCGCCGGCACCCCGTCGAGCCCGATCGTCCGCCCGCCCGCGTGCCCGAACGCGGCCCGCCAGGTCGCCAGCCCGTGCCCGTGACCGCGCAGGTCCGGCCGGACGAGATAGAACCCCAGGAACGCGTAGTCGGCCCCGTAGTTCACCACCGAGATCGCCGACACGGGCTCCCCGTCGATCCGCCCCAGGAAGAACCCCGCGGGGTCCTGCGTGAAGAACGTCCGGGTGTCCGCCACCCCCGGGTTCCAGCCCTCGGCGGCGGCCCAGTCGCGGACCAGCGACCAGTCCTGGAGGGAGGCGGGGGCGATGCTCAGGGTCTCGGCCATGGGGGTCCCTTCGGCGGCGCGGGGTGAGCGGGGCAGGCGGAGGGAGAACGAGCGGAGGGGCGCCCGGGGCACGCGGGGCAGGGGGGCACGGGGATGCCGGGTACGGGACCGGACGCGGCGTCCGCCGAGCATAGGCCGCGCGTCCGCCGCCCCGTCCCGCCCTCGTCGCTTTCCGGCCGCCCCCTTGCCGTACGGGCCGTCGGAGGCGCCGGAAGTGAGCGAGCGCGGCGGGAACCCTGGCGGGCACCGGCGAGTTGGATTCGGTGGGAGCCCGGAAGCGGGCCTGCGGGGGAGGGGACGGCTGTGGGGACGAGCACGACACATACGTCCGACGCGAGGCCGGACAACGCCGCTCAGCGGCGCGCCGAGGACATCCTGGCGGAGGTGACCGCCTCGGGGGCGGAGAACGGGGTGCAGGTGGCCGCCTGGCTCGACGGCGAGCTGGTGGTGGACGCCTGGGCGGGCAGCGCCGACGTGGCCGGCGAGCGGCGGCCGATCGGCCCGGACACCCTGATCCCGGCGTGGTCGATGGGGAAGGGCGTGGCGGCGGCGCTGGTCGCCGTTCTGGTGGACCGGGGGACGCCGGCGTACGACATGCCCGTGGCGCACTACTGGCCCGGCTTCGGCGCGGCCGGCAAGGACGGGATCACCCTGGGACAGGTGCTCGGCCACGCCGCGGGACTGCCCCGGCTGCCGGCGGACCTCACCCCGGAGCGGCTGATGGACCTGCCGGCCATGGCCGACTGGCTGGCCGCGCGGCCGCCGGAGTGGGAGCCCGGCACCGCGTTCGGCTACCACGCCTGGACCTACGGCCTCCTGCTGGCGGAGATCCTGCGCCGCGCCACCGGCCGGACGGCCGACGAGCTGCTGCGCGCGGAGCTGGCGGAACCGCTCGGGCTCGGCGACGACCTGCTCTTCCACGTCCCCGAGCATCTCGACGCGCGGGTGGCGGACTGCGCCGACGGCGGCTGGGCGGCGCTGCTGGACCGGATGCCGCCCGACGCGCCGTTCTTCGACGCGGCCCCGCGCGGCGTGCTGCCGCTCGCGGAGCTGGCCAACCGCGCCGACTTCCGGCGCACGGTGCTGCCGGCCAACGGGGTCCTGACCGCGCGCGCCGCGGCCCGGATGTACGCACTGCTGGCGGGCGGCGGCGAGCTGGACGGGGTGCGGCTGCTGTCCGAGGCGACGGTGAAGACCGCGACCACCGCGGCGTTCAGCGGCGTGGACAGAACGCTGGGCGGGCCGGGCGCGATGGGCTTCGGCTTCATGGTCGGCGACAGCGGCCGGCGGCCGGTGCGCCCGCCGGGCGGCTTCGGACACAGCGGATCGGGCGGCACGACGGCCTTCGCCGACCCGGCGCACCGGTTCTCCTTCGCGCTGGTCAAGAACCGGATGACGCTGCCGGGCCTGGGTGCCCGGCTGGCCGACGAGATACGTACGGCCCTGGGCCTGGCGGCCGCCTGAGGCGGCGGCCGACGAGCCCGTCGGGCACCAGTCGGCCGCGGCTCGGCGGCGGGTGCTCAGCCGGCGGCAGGCTCGGGCACGGGATTCGGCGCGGTGCGGGGACGCGGCACGTCTCCGTGCTCGCGTACGGGAAGCGGTTCGGGTACGGCCCCGGGCGCGGGTGCTTCGGGCGCGCGCCCCGTCTCGTCCGACGCCCCCGCCTCGCCACCGGCCGCCACTGCCGCCGCCACCGCTTCCGCGATGCCGTCCGCGTCCGGGCCCCGGTCCGTTTCGGCCTCGGTGCCGAGGCCGGTCGTCAGGAGCAGCACGCCCCGCGCCGCCATCAGGCCGGCGAGCCCGGCGACGAGCCAGCCCCACAGGCCCGCGCGGAAGGTCTCGCCGAGCAGCGCCACGCCGATGACGGCGGCGGCGGCCGGGTTGGCGAGATTGACCACCGCCAGCGGGGCGGCGAGCCCGCCCCTGTACGCGGTCTGCGCGAGCAGCAGCCCGCCCGCGGCGAACGCGGCGATCAGGACCGCGAGGAGGGTCGTCTCCCACCACGCCGCGGGCCCGCTGGGCAGGTCCTGGGCGAGCGCGACGGTGAGCGTCTGGGTGAGCGCCGAGCCGACGGCCGAGGCGACACCGGACGCCATCGCGTGCCCGAGCCCCTGTCCCCGCGTGTCCCGGCCCATCCGGGCCCGCGAACGGTTCGCGAGCACGGCGATGAGCAGCAGCGTCACCACCGTGACGAGCAGCGTCTCGCGGATGTCCAGGATCTCGTCGGGCGCCACCGGGCCCGTCACCGCGACCAGGCCGACCAGACCGGCCAGCGTCCAGGCCGCGCCGCGCCACTCGGACCGGCCGACCCGCCGCCCCGCCCCGTACGCCCCGATCGGCAGCGCGACCACGAGGGTCAGCGCGCCGAGCGGCTGGACGAGGGTGAGCGGCCCGTAGCGCAGGGCGGCGACGTGGGCGAGCGCTCCGGCGGCGTTCAGGCCGACCGCCCACCACCACTGGGGGCGACCGAGCAGCCGCCGCAGCGCCCCGTGTCCGGCCGGGGAGGCGGACGCGAGCCGGGACTGGGCGACGGCGGCGAAGGCGTACCCGGCGGCGGAGACGAGTGAGAGGAGGACCGCGAGCAGGGTCCCGGTGGCCGTGCTCATCGCAGGACCCCCGCCGCGGCCCCCGCGGTGGCGGGGGTCAGCGGCGTCAGCGGACGGAGGTCGCCCCCGTCGTACCGGCGGCCCGGCGCCGGCACCACGTACAGCGCGATGCCGAGCAGGACGGAGGCGGCGAGCGCGTCGAACCAGTAGTGGTTGGCGGTCCCGACGATCACGAACAGGGTCAGCAGCGGGTGCAGCAGCCACAGGCCGCGCCAGCGCGAGCGGGTGGCGGCGATCAGTCCGATCGCGACCATCAGCGCCCAGCCGAAGTGGAGCGAGGGCATGGCCGCGAACTGGTTCGCCATCGAGTCGGTCTCGGGCGTCGCCCCGTACACCGACGGTCCGTAGACCCGCGCGGTGTCGATCAGGCCGCTCGCGCCGAGCATCCGGGGCGGCGCCAGCGGCATCAGCAGATGCAGGGCGAGCGCGGCGGCGGTGACGAGGGCGAGGATCCGGCGCGACCACACGTAGTGGCCGGGGTGGCGCCAGTAGAGCCAGGCGAGGAAGGCGATCGTGGCGGGGAAGTGCACGGCCGCGTAGTACGTGTTGGCGGCCCGGATCAGTCCGTCGCCGTGCATCAGGAGCTGCTGCACCAGCTCCTCGCCGGGCAGATGGAGCGCGCGCTCGGCTTCCCAGACGCGGTCGGCGTTGTGGAAGGCGCGGGTCTCGTGGCCGTTGGCGAAGAGCCGGCCGAACTTGTAGACGAGGAAGAGCGCCGTGACCAGCAGCAGCTCGCGCACGAGCGGGGGGCGGCCCGCGAGCGGCGCGCGACCGCGTGGGCGTATGGGGGTAGCCGACGCCCCCGGTGCGGCAGGACGAGCTCTGCGTATCCCGCGTATCCCGGCAGCCATGGCACGGCCCCTTTTTCCACCAAAACCGACAACAAACGGAGGAACTCTAGAGGCGAATTCATCGAGACGCAACCGTCTCGAAACGTTTGCGTCTCGATTGAGCGGGGCCTACCCTCGGATGTGCGCAGAGCGAGCCGGGGACGGCCGCCCCGAACCGGGGCGAACGGAGCCGGAACGCCGCGGGATGATGTCCGGAGTATCCGGGAGGGAACCGATGTCCACGCAGGCCGCGACCGCCGCCGCCCGGCGCAGCAAGCTCACCCCCGAGCGGGAGGCCGAGCTCTACGAGGCGGTCATCAGCCTGCTGCGCGAAGGCGGCTACGACTCCGTCACCATGGAGGGCGTCGCCGCCCGCACCAAGTGCGGCAAGGCCACCCTCTACCGCCAGTGGGGCACCAAGCCACGCCTCGTCACCGCCGCCCTCGACAAGCGCCGCATCGCCGTCTTCACCGGCATCGACACCGGCTCCCTCGCCGGCGACCTGCGTGCGGCGGGCGAGGTCGCTTCCTGCCGCCGTGACCGCGACGCCGAACTGATGGAGGCCGTCAGCCAGGCGTACATCCAGCACCCCGACCTGCGCGCCGCGCTGCGCGAGACCGTCATCGCGCCGGAGGTCGCCGCCCTCGACGCGATGCTGGCGCGCGCCGTCGCACGCGGAGAGATCGCCGCCGACAACCCGGCGATCGGCTTCGTCGCCCCCAGCTTCCTGGGCATGCTGCGTATCGAGCGCCTGTTCGAGGAGCGCTTCGAGGACGTGGGCACGATCGCGGCGTTCGTGGACGCCGTCCTGCTCCCGGCGCTCGGCGTCACCGCCCCGGGCACGGACGCGACGGCGTAGGGGGGCGGCTCGCGGGGGTGCCCGAGATGTGAGGCCCCCGCCGCTCCGGCACCCTGAAGCCATGGCTCACACCTCGCACCCCAAGGTCCGCGTACGGCGGATCTACGATCCGCCCGAGCCCGACGACGGGCTGCGGGTGCTCGTCGACCGCCTCTGGCCACGCGGCGTCGCCAAGGCCGACGCGCACATCGACACCTGGGCCAAGGACCTGACCCCGTCCACCGGGCTGCGCCGCTGGTTCCACGGCCCGGAGGGCGAGTACGAGGAGTTCTGCCGCCGGTACGAGCGGGAGCTCGCCGAACCGGACGCCGCCGAGGCCCTCTCGGACCTGCGCGCCCGGGCCGCCGAGGGCCCCGTGACCCTCCTGACCGCCGCCAAGGACCCGCCGCACAGCCATACCGAGGTCCTGCTCCAGGCCCTGAACGCCTCCTGAGGGGGCCTGCGGGCATCGGGACTCGGTCGCGCCGGCCCTGCCCTCCGGGCGGACGGAGCTGCTTGCGAATCGCGCCCCAGGACGCCCGTTTCGCGCCACGCGCCCGCGCACCCCTGGCTACCTGGCGCGCGCCCCCGCACCATGGGCGCAGCGCACCACCCCCATCCCCTGTGTGCGGAGGCACCGCGTGGACCAGGACAAGGCGATGGACCAGGACAAGGCCCTGGACCAGGACAAGGCACCGGCCCAGGACACGGCACCGGCCCGCGACTGTGCCGAGGCCCAGGACCGGCGGGACCGCCAGGCCCGGCTCGACGCGCTCCAGCGCGACCCGTACCCCCTGTACGCCCGCGCCCGCCGTACCCCCGGCCTCACCTTCGTACCGCTCCTCGACGCCTGGCTGGTCTCACGCGACGCCGACGTCCGCGAAGTCCTGCTCCGGGCCGAGGACTTCTCCTCCGCCGACGCCCTGCGCCCCGACAT
Organism: Streptomyces laurentii; assembly: GCF_040635425.1. NCBI lineage: Bacteria > Bacillati > Actinomycetota > Actinomycetes > Kitasatosporales > Streptomycetaceae > Streptomyces > Streptomyces laurentii. The sequence continues at coordinate 82,260 of NZ_JBEYHT010000030.1, forward strand.
CCAGCCCGGCCCCGCCGCGCTCGCCGTCCTCGCCACCGGCCTCGCGCCCCGGCCCACCGTCGTCTCCAGCGACGGGTCCGCCCACCACCGTCACCGGGCGCCCCTGAACAGCGGCCTGTCCGCCGCCCGGATCGCCCTGCTCGCCCCGTACGTCGCCGAGCGGGCAGGCGCCCTCGCCCGGGATTTCGCCGCCGCGATCGCCACGGACGGCCGCGCCGACCTCATGGCCCGCTACGCCCGCCTTCTCCCCGCCGCCGTCATCGGCCGGCTGCTCGGCCTGGAACCGGCCGACATACCGGCGGCCGTCCAGGGCTCGTACGCAGCCGAACGCCTGCTCTACCGCCCCCTTCCCGAGGACGAGCAGGTCGCCGCCGCCCATGAGGTCGTCGCCCTCCAGCGGCTGCTCGACCACTACGCCCGCGACCGCCGTGCCCACCCCCGCGACGACATGATCACCGCCCTCGTCACCGCGCTCGCCCCGGAGAGCGGCGGCCCCGGGACGGCCGGCCTCACCGACGAGCAGCGCTGCGAGATCGCCTCTACCCTCCAGAACCTGCTCATCGCCGGCCACCTCACCACCACCGCCCTCATCGGCACCGCGCTGCTCCACCTGCTGCGCCACCGCGACCAATGGGACCTGCTCCGGGACGACCCGGAGCTCGTCCCGGACGCCGTCGAGGAAGCCGCACGCTACGACACCGCCGTCCAGGGCTTCCGGCGCACCACCACCCGGCCCGTCACCGTCGCGGGCACCGAACTGCCCGCCGGAGCCACCGTGTTCGTCGCGTACGGCTCCGCCAACCGCGACGCGGAACGCCACCCGGACCCCGACGTCTTCGACCTCACCCGGCCCCGGCCGCACCCCCGGCACCTCGCCTTCGGCCACGGCCCGCACGGCTGCCCGGGGTCTCAGCTGGCCCGCGTCCAGTTACGGGCCACGCTCACGGAGCTGATACGCCTCCTGCCCGGCCTCCGGATCGCCGACGACGGCCCCGTACCGATGCTCCCCACCCTCATCCACCGCTCGCCCGCGGAACTCTTCCTCACCGCTTGACCGGGCGCAGCCGCGGCGCCTCCGCCGCGGCGTCGGGCACCTCCGCCCCGTCGGCCTCCACCCGGCCGGCCAGCCCCCGCGCCCAGCGGGCCACCCCCGCGACGTCGATCCCGTACGTCTCCGCCGCCGGGCCCCGCGTCCCGTACTCCTCGATCCGCCCGGCCCCGCGCCGCAGCAGCCGCGCCCCGCCGGTCGCGTTCCCGCGCGCCGCGTGCGTCAGCCCCACCGCGAGCTGCGCGAGTCCTTGCCACAGATCCCGCTCCGCCCCGGGCCCGGACTTCCAGGCGTCCTCGAACACCTCGTGCGCGTGGAACGGCATCCCCACGTCCAGCAGCCGCTGCGCCTCCCGCACCGTCTCCGCCGGATCCCGCGCGACCCCCTCCGGCTGCCGCGCCACCCCGGCCGCCCCGTAGGGCAGCGGCCGCCCCAGCCCGTCCCGCGGCCGCGCACTGCGCGCCCGCCCCTCCTGATCGCGATCCCTGTCCACCCCGTCATTGTCCCGCCGGGCCCGCGGTGACACCGGGTGTGCTGATCCACCCCGTGAAGTGAGGTAATGTTCTCTTGCACGCCGCCGCGGAACTCGAAGCCGGGGCGGACGGGCACCGGGACGTGGCGCAGCTTGGTAGCGCACTTGACTGGGGGTCAAGGGGTCGCAGGTTCAAATCCTGTCGTCCCGACTCGAAAGAGTCGTGAATCGAGGGGCCGTTTCAGAGCAATCTGAGACGGCCCCTCGGTCGTTTTGGGGACCATTTGGGGACCAACTCGTCTTGGCCGTGTCAGCGGGCGACGGCGATCGGGCTCGGAAGGGTCCGGGGGGCGCGGAGCACGCTGAGGTGCGCGGTCAGTGCCGCGCCGGCGGCGGTGATCTGACGGGCGTCGGGGTGCGGGTAGCGCTGTCAGACCGACGGCGGCCAGGACGCGTTGTGCGACAAGCGGCCGGATCTCTTCGATGATGGGTACTTGGCGGGAGCGATTGCCCTTGGTTCCTTTGTCGACCAGGCCGCCGGGGGCCGGGGTCGTCTGCCGCCGGACGGTCCAGATCCAGTTCGCGGTGTCGACGTCCCCGACTCGACAGCCGGAGACTTCGCCGATGCGTGCCGCGGTGCACGCGGCGAACAGGACGACGCTACCCCAGGCACTCGCGGCCCCACCTCTTCTTCTCGTCCGGTTTCGGAGACCAGATAGGGGTGGTGCGGCCCGAAGACGCGACGGCGACGGGGCCCGCGGACGGGTCCCCGATCGTCGAGACACGCGTCGACGGCCTGGTGGACACCGGGCCTTTTTTCGGAGGCCGGCGCCACCCCTCCGCAGCGGGCCCCCCCGGGACATCGGCCCGCCGGTGGCGCCCTCATGTCCCTGGGCATCGTCGACCTCGTACTAGTGCCGCATCAGGCAACGTTTGCCCTGGTGACGACTTTGCGTAGGCGTTGGTCGGTGGCGTGCTTGTTCCGCCAGATGAGGTAGCGGCGGATCATGCTGCCCTGGGCCTTGTGGCTGGGGTGGTCGGTGCCGT
>NZ_JBEYHT010000031.1:0-84635 GCF_040635425.1 Streptomyces laurentii
CCGGTGCCGCGTGGCCGAAGTGGTCTGAGCGCGGTGGAGTACGCGGCGGTCAGCCCGGCGGCATCGGCAAGATCCGCCAGCAACCGTGCCCCGGCGTGAGCAACCACCCCCGCACCGTCAGCGGAGACATGGAGCTTGGGACGCGAACCGATACCCTGCACGCAGAAAGTGCCTTCCGTCTGGACCGACAGAACCCCTCGACAAGGTTCATCGTCCCAGCTCAGAAGGCACTTTCGCGTTGCCGCACAGAAATCGGCCCCGCACCAAGTGAAACGGCGAGGTTAGGACAACTCCGAGCCTACGTTGCCCCGGGCCCGGCATCGCGGGCCCCGCCTAAGCACTCCTGCAGGATTCGCTGTCTGGTTTGGTCTTTCGGCGGACGGCCGGAGTGTAACGCGGCTTCGATCGTGTGGGGGCGGTCCCCGGGGACCGCCCCTCGATCATGCGACAGCGCCGCAGGTAGCGACAGTGGCGGGGCAGCCTCCGAGGGTGATCACCGAGATGCCGCCGCGCAGTGGGACCTCGAACTGGACGATCCCTTCCTGCCCATCGGGCAGCGTTTTGACCGAGTCGAGCTCCGCCGACGCATGCGTGCCTACGTACGCGGCCTGCTCGCCCCTGCGGCCCGCAAGAACAACTGCGTCGCCCTGTCAGAAGGCGCACCCTGCTGGCGAGTTCGGCTCACACCACCCTGAACCTTTAGTTCCACTTACACGCTAAATGCGAAGCATTCCCCTTCACGCATTGATCACGAAATGAGCACACAGCTTGCTCACAGCATCGACATATCTATCTACTGGCCTCCTCTTTTACTGTGTCCTGGGGGGCTTCCGTGCGCTTTGTGCGGCCAATCTCTTTCACCGTCGCCTTTGTCATGGCCACTCTGACCGGAGCGGAAGGCGTCGCCGCCGCGCGGTCTGCCGACCGCACGTCTCCGACCGCGGCGGATGCCCCTGAGCAGCGCTGGGGATCGGCCGACGGCCGCTCCTCCCGCGCAACAGCAGGCGACACTTCGGCCGACACCACGGGGGGGGCGCCGTGGTCATACGGCTGCCCCTAAGGAACTTCCCCCGGAAAGCGGTGTGTCATCCGCTGCGGTCGCACAGGAGGTACCGCCGCCGACTACGACCGCAACACCTGTGGCCGCCCCGTCCGAAGAGCCGAAGGGCTTTGACTCGGAGACGAGTCGCGAACTCGCCACCGAACGCGAGCGGATGTCCAAGACGTTTCAGAACACGGACGGCACTCTCACCACTCGCTTCTATGACGAGCCGGTCAACTTCCAGGACGCTGCGGGGAACTGGAAGGCGATCGACACGAAGCTGAAGGCTCTCCCCAAGGGGGGACGCATGGGCCATGCCGTGGGCGTGTCCGGGGATGGCTGGCAGATCACATCCGGCGACTCGGAGACCGTCTTCGCGGGCTATGCCGACGGCACACCACTCGTCTCCTTGAACACAGGTGCTGACACCTCGGTGGGCTTCTCCGTGCAGGATGTCGCGCATGCTCCTGGCGAAGCCGTCGACAGCACGATCACCTACCGCGACATTCGCCCAGGTACCGACCTCCGGTTCGTCGCCGGTGGCGCATCCGTGAAGGAGGTCATCACCCTCAACAGCCCTGATGCCGCCTCCGAGTGGGTCTTCCCTCTCTACACGCGGGGACTGACCGCACGGCTTGAGTCGACCGGCGCGGTTGCGTTCCGGGACTCCGCTGGCGGGGTGCGGGCCACCATGCCCGCAGGGTGGATGGAGGATTCCAACCTCGCCCCGAACTCCAACCAGGGCGAGATCTCCAACGGCGTCCGCTACGAATTGGTCGACATCGCCGGTGGTCAGGCACTGAAGGTCTCCCTGGACGCCGAGTGGCTCCACGATCCGAAGCGCGTCTTCCCCGTCAAGGTCGATCCCTCTGTGACCACGGTGACCGGAACGCCCGCATCGTCCGGCACCTACGTAGAGTCGCCGTACAACGTCAACTTCTCAGGTGACACGAACGTCAAGGTCGGCACCTACGACAAGGGCGGCCACAAGGCAGCCGCGTTTCTGCGCTTCGCCGGCGTCGAGTCCGCTCTGAAGAACGCCTGGGTCATCAGCGCCCGCCTGGCCTTGTACAACACGTACTCATACTCGTGCACGGCCCGCCCGGTGACAGTGCACGCGGTCACCTCCAACTGGTCCGAGTCGACCACCAACACCTACCCGGGCCCGGCAACTGGTCCGGCGCTCGGTTCGAAGAGTTTCGCGCACGCGTGGCGCCCTGATGGCCAGACCTCATGGCCCTGCGGGCCTGCTGCCTGGGAGTCGATCAGCCTGGGTTCGGCCGGCCGCCAACTCGTCGATGACTGGACCCATGGCCGGAAGAAGAACTACGGCCTCGCGGTGAAGGCGTCCACGACGGACTCGTACGCTTGGAAGAACTTCGGGTCCGACGACTACCCGAATGGCAAGCCGTCGCTGGACGTGACGTGGACGAAGTACGGCGCCACTTACAAGCTCGGCACCCTCGTCACTCCCATGACGGCGACGTCCGAGGGAGTTTTCAAGGTCACGGTCACGAACCGAGGCCAGGAGACGTGGCCGAAGGGTGGTGACTATTCGCTGCGCTACCTGTTGTACGACGCGTCCGGCACCGAGATCACGGACACTGCGAAGATCCGCTGGTCGGCCATGCCCGCCGATGTCCCGCCGGGCGGGACTGTCACGGTGGATGCCAAGGTGGCCCCACTCACGCCAGGTGACTACACCCTCGCCTGGACGATGAACCACAACAACATCGCCAAGTTCAGCAGTGTCGGAAGCCCTCCGGCAGCCGTGAAGATCTCTGCCGTCAATGTTCCTCCCTATCTGACGGGTGCCGCACCGGCGAGCGGTGCCGTCGTCACCACCCTCACTCCGACGCTGTGGGCGTCGGGAGCCGACCGTGACCGTTACCCGAAGACTTTGCAGTACCAGTTCGAGGTCTGTGAGGTCGAAGGGAAGGACACCCGGAAGAACTGCAAGGTGGGGCCTCGTGTGTCCTCTCAGCAGTGGGCTGTGACCAGCGGCTGGCTGTCCTGGGCGAAGACGTACGCGTGGTACGCCTACGCATACGACGGCAGCGCCACATCGGTGCGTCCCGGGCCCTCGCTCCTCACCACGCAGGTGTCGCAGCCGGCGATCACCAGCCACCTTGGCGGCTCGGACAACGGCCGGAACTTCGGCGAGCGCTCAGGTAACTTCGTGACCGCGGCCACCGACGCCTCTGTTCCGACAGTCGGACCCGAGCTCGCGGTCGCGCGGACGTACAACTCGCAGGATCCGCGGCAGAAGAATGCTTTCGGCGCCGGATGGGCGACACGCTGGGACATGCGCGCCACGCCGGAGAGCAACGGCAGCGTGGTCATCACGCTGGCGAACGGCGCCCAGGTGCGCTTCGGTAAGAACACCGATGGAACCTACGCCGCCCCGTCCGGCTCGGTGGGGAAACTGAAGGCCGAGAGCGGCGGTGGCTGGACCCTGCGCGACGGATCGGGAAGTCTGTACACCTTCAGTGCCGCCGGGCTACTCACGAAGATCGCGGACAGTCACGGCCGATCCCAGCAGCTGACCTACACCGAGAACCAGCTCACGCAGGCAAAGGACGTCCTGTCTGGGCGCACTCTCACGTTCACCTGGGCCGCCGGACATGTGAAGACCGCGACGACGAACGCCGTGTCCAGCACGGACACGGGCCTGAAGTGGACCTACACCTACGACAACGACCGTCTGGTGAAAGTCTGTCCGCCCCCCTCCACGACAGCCTGCACCGGCTACACCTACGAGGACGGAAGCCTCTACCGCAGCACAGTGCTGGACGCCGGTCCGTCGGCGTACTGGCGTTTGAACGAGGGCGAGGGAGAGTCCGCGGCCAGTGAGGCCGTGTCCAGCACCGGCCTGAACGAAGCCCTCTACCGGGACGTGATCCGCGGAGCCAACGGCGTCCTGGCCGGCACCGGCGACAAGGCTGGCTCCTTCGACGGCACGGATTCCTACGTCGCCCTGCCGGACGACGCTCTTGGCTCCTCGCCGTTCGCGTCAGTGGAGATGTGGTTCCAGACCACAAAGTCGGGTGTGCTGCTGTCGCAGGCCAACGAACGTCTGGAGGATGTCGACCTGACCGTGAGCCAGGCCACCCCGCTGTTGTACGTCGGCACGGACGGCAAGCTTCGCGGCCAGTTCTCCTACCCCGGCACCACATTGACCCCGATGACCTCGACCGGCGTGGTGACGGACGGAGCCTGGCACCACATCGTGCTCTCGGGTGCCGGTACCACGCAGACTCTGTACCTCGACGGCAAGCCTGTGGGTTCCAAGACCGGCGCGATCGACCACCTGGACCAGCGCTTCTACTATGTCGGCCTCGGCTGGACCGGCGGTTCTTGGCAGGGAATCGACAAATCCGATCAGCTTGGCCACTTCACCGGCGCCATCGATGAGGTCGCCGTCTACGGCCACACCCTGGACGCGAGTACCGTCGGCGAGCACTACGCGGCGAAAGCGGCCACCTCCCGCATCACCAAGGTGACCCTCCCTTCCGGAAGGGTCGACTCCCAGGTGGTCTACGACGCCGACACCGAACGGGTCGTCGAGGTCACCGACTCCAACAAGGGCTTGTGGAAGGTCTCCGCGCCGTCCTACTCAACCGGCTCGACCTCCTACAGTGACGCCGTTCGCGCCTCTGGCCCCAGCGAGTACTGGCGCTTGGGTGACCGACGGGGCACGGCTGCCGCGAGCGGGCTCCCCGAGGGATCGGAGGGGCGATACGGCGACAGCATCGCACTTGGCACCTACGGTGCCTTCGCGGATGGCGACGACACTGCAGCCGGCTTCGACGGCGACTCCTACATAGAACTCGCCGACGGTTCCCTCAGTGGCACCACCCTCTCCGCCGAACTGTGGTTCCGCACCAGCAAGTCCGGTGTTCTGCTGACCGAAGCGAACGCCGACATCAGCGAGGACGAGACACCCACGCACTCGACCCCGCTGCTGTACGTGGGCACTGACGGCAAATTGCACGGCCAGTTCTACTCCGAAACCACCAATTGGACCCCTCCGGCCTCCAAAGACAAGGTCAACGACGGCCAGTGGCACCACGCCGCGCTGGTCGGCAAGGCGAACACTTCGTCCCTGTACATCGACGGTGTTCTCGCGGGCTCGGTGTCCGGCACGATCACGCACCTGGACCAGACTCGTGTCTTCCTCGGCAAGAGCTGCTGCGGAACCCGCTGGGCCGCCCTCGATGCCAACGACAAGTGGGGCTACTTCACCGGCGCCATCGACGAGGTCGCCTTCTACCCGAAGGCCCTCACCGCCTCCGAGATCCGCGCCCACTACCGTGCCCGCACCGACATGGTCACCGGCGACGGCACGCACTACCGCGGCACGGTGACCGGTGACGCCCCGGCAGGCTACTGGCGGCTTGACGAATCCAGCGGCTCCACGGCACGTAGCAAGGTCGCGGCTCAGAACGGCGACGGCACGTACACGAACACCACCCTCGGTACTGATGGTGTCTTCGGCACGAGCGACAACACCGCTGTCACTCTCAGCGGCAACGGCTACGCGAAAATACCCGAAAGCATCATGCACGGATCGACCGACCTCGCGGTCGAGCTGTGGTTCAAGACCACCAAACCCGGTGTGCTGATCGGCGATCAGACCGTGCCCATCACCAGCACCCCCGACCCCGCCAGCAACGCGTGGGCCCCCGTGCTCTACGTCGGCACGGATGGCAAACTCCACGGCAAGTTCTTCGTCACCGGCCTCAGCTCGGCCAGGGTCGCATCCGCCGACAACGTGGACGACGGCCAGTGGCATCACGCCGTCGTCACCGCGACCGGCACCGCACAAACCCTCTACCTGGATGGTGTCCAGGCCGCCACATTCGCCGGCGCCGTCAACCACCAGTCCAGCACCCACACCTACATCGGCGCTGGCTTCGCCAAGTACTGGCCCGCAAGCCCCGCAGACGTTTCCTACTTCACCGGGCAGATCGACGAAGTCACCATCTATCAGCACGGCCTCACGGCCGATCAAGTCGCCGAGCACTACCAGTCACGCGAGCGTTCCAGCACCTCCGCTCTCGCCATGAACGTCAGCGTCACCGACCCCAAGGGCGCCACCACAAGTACGGTCTACGACGCGCTGCGCGGCCAGCGCCGCATCGCCTCCACCGACGCGGCCGGCGGCCTCACCACCTATGCGTACGACACCGGCGGCTACGTCCACACCGTCACCGACCCCAACGGGCACTCCACCATCACTGGCCACGACGCCCAGGGCAACCCCGTCTCCCGGACGACGTGCCGGGACGCCAATTCCTGCTGGACCTCCTACGCCGAGTACTACAACAACGCCACTGATCCGCTCGATCCCCGCAACGGAAAGCAGATCGTCGCCCGCGACGCCCGCTCCTCCAGCCCGGCCGACAACCGCTACAAGACCAGCACCACCTACACCGACAAGGGGTTGCAGGACTCCGTCACCCTCGCTGACGGCCGCAAGGCGTCCACCATGTACACCACGGGAAGTGAGCCCGCCGTCGGCGGTGGCACCACACCCGCCGGCCTGTTGAAGGCCAATGTCACACCTGGTGGTGCGACCACGGCCTACGAGTACTTCGCCAACGGCGATGTAGCCAAGGCCACGGCCCCATCCGGCCTGGCAACGTCGTTCGCCTATGACGGCATCGGTCGCAAGACCTCCGAGACTCAGACCTCGGACACGTTCCCGAGCGGCATCATCACCTCCTACGCATACGACGACATGTCCCATGTCGTCACCGAGACAGGCGCCGCGGTCAAGAATGAGCTCACGAATACAGAGCACAGGGCGAAGATCCGCCGCGCCTACGACGCAGACGGCAACCTGTTGAGCGAGTCCACCGAGGACATCGCAGGCGGCGACGCCGCCCGCACGACGAGCTACCGCTACGACAGTCTCGGGCGTCAGGACCGCGTCACCGACGCCGAGGACCACAGCACGACCTTCGGCTACGACGAACTCGGTCGCGTCGTCCAGGAAACGGACACGCTCGGCACCACCCTGATCCACAGTTACACGCCGCGAGGCCAGAAGTACGAGACGACACTGAAGGGCTGGACGGGAGACCCGTCCGGTGCCCCCCGTGACCTTGTGCTCGAATCCAACGCGTACGACCCGGCCGGCCGTCTCGCCTCGACCGCCGACGCCATGGGCGCCACCACCACGTACACCTACTACGACGACGACCTCGCCGCTACTACAACGGCCAAGCAGGTGACCCAGGCTGACGGCAGTCGCCACGACGTCGTCCTGGAGGAGAACGCCTACGACGGCGCGGGCAACCTCACCCGTCAGTCGACCGGCGGCAGCAGCGGCAAGACCACCGTCGACTACACCCTGGACGCCACAGCACGCGTCAAGGAATCCGTCCTCGACGCCTCGGACCTCGCGCGCAAGACCACCCTCGGTTACGACAAGGACGACCGAGTCACGAGCGAGACGTTCAGCATCGACGCGACCGGCGGCAGTGTCACGAACACGACCACGTACGACGCGGCGGGCAATCCCACACGCAACGCGGTCTCCGACGCCACCGGAACGCTTCGGACCACCACCAGCACCTTCGACCAGCGTGGCCTCGTCCTGACGACGGTCGGTGCGCGGGGCAATGTCGCGGGAACCGACCCCGCCAAGCACACCACGACCTACCGCTACGACGCTCTGGGGCGTCTCGTCGAAGCCACCGCGCCCGCGGTGCAAGCCGAGGAAAACGGCGCCGCGGCCGCAACCGTTCGGCCGTCCGTGCTCGCCGGCTACAACACCTTCGGCGAAGCCACACACACGCGCGAGGTGCCATCACCCGCACCACTGTCGACAAGCTCGGCCGCGTGATGGATGTGACCAGCCCCGCCTACACCCCGCCCGGCGCAAGCCAGCCCGTCACCGCCGTCACCCACACCACGTACGACGCACTCGGCCGAGCCGACAGCGTGACCGATCCCCTGGGCCGTGTCACCCGCTTCGGCTACGACCAACTGGACAACCTCATCCAACAGACCGACCCCGCGCCCGGCGCTCAGCGCGGACTCGCCGACCCCAACCCGCTCACCGCTCCCCAGACCGACCTCGGCGGCGGAGGCGTCACCCGATACACCTGGACTCCGACGGGGTTGCAGCTCTCGGCCACCACCCCCATGGGGGCCCGGACGGAGGCGACCTACGACGAACTCGGCCGCCAGCTCACCGCCACCAGAGTCGAGCGGTACCCCACTCTGCAGAACCTGACCACCCGCTACGCGTGGGACGACGCCGGAAACCAGACCGCTTCCACCACACCGACCGGTCGCACCACAACCTCCGTCTACAACGCTGCGGGTGAACCCACCGCCGTCACCACCCCTGGCCAAGGAACCACCCGCTTCTCCTACGACCGTCTCGGCCGTACCACGGAGACGATCGACCCCACCAACCGCAAGACCCAGTCCGTCTACGACAGCTTGGGCAACGTCACTGAGGTCAAGGATTTCGGCACCGGAGCCACGGTCCTACGCTCGGCCAAGGCCGGCTTCGACCCCGACGGCAACCAGATCTCGGCAGACAGTCCGACCGGCGGCCACACCGACTTCTGCTACGACGCACTCGGCCAACTGGTCAGCCAGACCGAGAGGATCTCGGCAACCGACCAGATCGCCACGTCCTTCGGCTACGACAAGAGTGGCAACCGAACCCGTTTCACCGACGGCCGAGGCAACACCACCACGTACACCTTCAACCCCTGGAACCTGCCCGAGTCCACCATCGAGCCCGCAACACCCCAGCACCCCGGCTTGGCCGACCGTACCTGGACCACCGTCTACGACGTTTCCGGCCAGCCGGTCACCGAGCTGCTCCCCGGCAACGTCAAGCGCCAGCGCACGTACGACGGTCTCGGCAATCTCATTGTCGAGACCGGTGCCGGAGCCGCCGCCGTCACCGAGCCCCGCAGCCTCTCCTACGACCTCGACGGACATCTGACGAGCGTCGCCACCACCGGAACCGCGGCCCCGAACGCTTACGCGTACAACGATCGCGGCCAACTCCTGCGCGCCCAAGGCCCCTCTGGCGACACGCAGTACGCCTACGACGCCGACGGCGCCATGACGTCGCGCACCGACTCCACCGGCCGAACCGCGTACACCTACGACACGGCCGGGCGCCTCGACACCACCACCGATCCGCTCACCGGAACGCAAGTTCGCTACGACTTCGACGCCGCCGGCCGCCCGACCCTCGAGCAGTACGCGCGCCCTGGCTCCGGTGGACAGTTCGTCATCGGTGCCCAGCGCGGCTACGGATACGACAGCCTCGGCCGCCTGACCTCCGACACCGTCACCAACACCGGAACCAACACCTCGGTCACGGGCATCTCGTACGGCTACGACAACGCCGACCGTCTGACGAAGAAGACCACCACCGGAACGGCCGGAGCCTCCACCAACACCTACACCTACGACGCAGCCGGCCGCATGGACTCCTGGTCTAGCGGCAGCACCACCGTCCCCTACACCTGGGACAAGGCCGGCAACCTCACCCGGCAGGGCACCACGAACGCGGTCTACGACGCCCGTAACCGTCTCGAGAGCTGGGGCACGGAAACCTACGCCTACACGGCCCGCGGCACCACGCAGTCCGTCACCAAGAACGGCAGCACCCGAACCGTCACCTCAGACGCCTTCGAACGCACCATCGCCAACGGCCCCAGCACCTACACCTACGACTCACTCGACCGCGTCCTCACCGGAAACGGCGCCGCATTCACGTACGACGGCGGCTCCAACAACCTCATCGCAGACGGCACCACCGCATACACCCGAACCCCGGACGGCGCCCTACTCTCCAGCTCACCCAAGGCGAACACCGCCTCTGCTCAGCTCGCCGTCACCGACCAGCACACCGACCTCGTCGCCGGCCTCGACCCCACAGGTGCATCAGTCCAGGCGTCCCGCGCCTACGACCCCTTCGGCAAAACCACCTCGACCAACGGCGCCAACCCCGCCGTCGGCTACCAATCCGGCTGGACCGACACCACCACCGGCGAGGTCAACATGGCCGCCCGCTGGTACCAGCCCGGCACTGGCAATTTCGCCTCGCGTGACACCTGGACCCTTGAGGCATCCCCCTCGGCAAATGCCAACCGCTACGCATTTGGCCTGAGTTCCCCTCTGAACTACACCGATGCGACGGGGCATTTGAGCACCGACACGCTCGAGAGGCGGGAAATTGCACAACGGCGAGCGTCGAGCGCAGCCGCAAACTCCAGCACGAATCGCTTCAGCTGGGGAGGCCTCTGGCGTGGAGTGAAACTTGTGGGCGGAAGAAGCCCTGCGGGATGGGCTATTCGTGCATTTTCCTGGGCTTCCGCCCCAGTCTCATTGCATGAATCGACGTGCAGCACCAGTCCTCTGTGCTTGGAGCGGGAGAAACGGCGTCGAGAGCTCCAGAATCAGAAGTTCCCCTGCGTTGGCACTTCTTACTGCTACCAAAGCAGGCCTTCGACCTCTCACAATCCAACCCCATCTCCCAAGCCGACCCCGACTGCTGGCGCCGGCAGAGGGGGCAGAGGCAACGGCGGCCCGGGGAATGGCGGCAATTGCGTGGCCCACTGCACCACGAGTGTCGCCTTCCCCCCGCCTCCTCCGATCGACAAGAACCCGAACGATGGCAAGAGCCCAATTCCGGCCATCAGCTGGGTCCCGAAGCCTGACTGGGGCGCCTTGAAGAGCACTGGCTGGAATTCCGGCGAAGGCTGGGCAGCCGTCATAGATACCCTCACCATCCTAGGAATGCTGGGAAATAATGACCCATTCCATCCCGGAATAGCGGCGAATGAACTACCAGTCACGTCACCCTCTCCCGGCAACTCAAGCGGCTCCAACTGGCGCGACGAGGATCCGTGCAGCAAGCCCAGAGATGAGCGCTACCGCTATCAGCCGCTCATAGACGGGGCACCCACAGGTGCAACCGCCCTCATCTGCCAGCAAGATGTAAAACCACCAAGAAGCCGCTCCCCCAGGAAGGGCACTTGGAATCCACCCGGCTATCTCGCAAAAAAGGATCGAGATCGCCAATGGATTTTCAATCGATCTCACATAATTGCCGATCGATTTAACGGAGCGTGGATTCGAGAGAATATCGTATCAGGATTCCGCGACTTCAACGATCCGGCAATGAAGAAGTGCGAGGACAAGATCGCAAACTCCACCCTCTCTGGTGAACGCGTATACTACTCCGGGCAGGTTCTATACGGTAACGGGCGACAGAACATCCCCACCGGATTGAGGATGACCGCATCTACTCAAACTGGAATTCTATTCAATACGACGATCGAAAATCGTCCAGGAAGTCAGGTGACCTGTTGAGTCTCGCAGAGCTAGAGAAGGCCATTCCGCAGCTTTTGGGGTTCCGCAGCCCTACCCATCGAGGCATCGACTGGGGATACATCGCACGAGAGGTCGGCGCGGCACCCCCTCCGGACTTCGTGGAACTATCGGAGAAATACCCTTCATTCACCGTTGATGAATTCCTGAGCATTCACATCCCCGACCCAGGAGAGGAAAGATTCTTCGTCCGTAGCGTTCGCGAGAGACTGGAAGTCCTGGGAGAATTCCGCGACGCCGGAATGGCCCATGGGTACGTCCCCTTTCCTGAGCCGCATGGACTCTACCTCTGGGGAGATTCCATCGATGGCGACTACTTCTACTGGAAAACGGGAGCATCGAGGTCCGATCCCTGGACGATTTTGGTCGAAGGCGCCAACGCCGACTGGTGCGAGTACGACGGCAGCCTGACAAGCTACCTCGCCGGACTGGTGCGCGGAACCATTCCCCCCGACGGTCTCCCGCCGGACTTTCCGGGGCGGACGCCCGTGATCGATGTGGATTGACCCGAATTGGAACGATGTACCGTCTGACGCTCCAGCCCCGCCGTGGCCGTGTATCGACACGACGACGGCTGGGCCATGTGCGGCCGCATGATCGTGGAGTTCCTTTTGACCTCGGCCGCGTGCGGGTGTAGCTCGACGCGTTCGACCCGGCCGTTCGGCACGGTGTGGACGTACTGGAAGCCGTACGACGGCTTGCCCTTCGGACAGCCTGCGGCACGTATCTTCTTGGTGGCGTCACGGTTGCGCCGCTGGATGGCGCGCAACTCCATCCGCGCGCCGCAGGATTCCATCGTGAAGCGGTTCTCGTCGTTCGGGTCGTCGAGGTTCCAGACACCCTCGTGCCCATAGGAGACGAGGAGCTTTCCCTCGTCTCCTACGGGCACGAGTCCGTCGTACTTCCCCCGCTCGTCACAAAGCCACGGAGCCACGGACCGAGCTTCGGACGGGTCATCGGGTCGGTGGCGCCGGACACCTCCCAGCCGTCCGCCCAGTCGATAATGTGCCCGCCGACCGATGCGGCAGCGGTCAGCACATCCCCCCGCTGCCGCTCCGGCGAGGTCGCCGCTGCCTTCACCCGCGACAGTCGACGCACTCCGAGCAGGCATTTTCCGCAACCGTCGTACGGCCGCTCGATCTCGTCCCTGGTGGTGCCGCACACCTTTCTCCCGCTTCGCCGGAGCGTTCGGAGATATGGGGGCCACTCCCAGGACGATCTTGGTCGGCCCGGTCAGCTCAGGAAGCTCAGCCGCACCTGGCGTTCCGGGTTGTCGACGTTCGTGTCCACCAGGCAGATCGACTGCCAGGTGCCGAGTTCCAGGCGGCCCGCGAGGACCGGGGCCGTGGCGTGTGGGGGGATCAGGGCCGGGAGGACGTGGTCGCGGCCGTGGCCCGGGGAGCCGTGGCGGTGCTGCCAGCGGTCGTCGGCCGGGAGCAGGTGGTGGAGGGCGGCGAGGAGGTCGGCGTCGCTGCCCGAGCCGGTCTCCAGGATGGCGAGGCCCGCCGTGGCGTGGGGGACGAAGAGGTGGAGCAGGCCGTCGCGGCCGCGGGCGGTGGTCGCGAGGAAGTCCTCGCAGTGGCGGGTGAGGTCGGTGACGGTCTCCCGCGAGCCGGTGGTGAGGGTGAGGATCGTGGTGTCGAAGGCCATGGGGCTCATCCTGCCGTTCCCGGGCGGGGATATGGGGTGTGCCGGGCGGTGGGGCCGGGAAGATGCGGGGCTCGGACGCCGTTGGTGGAATCGTGAACGATTTCGGGGTGTACGAGGAGCGCGAGGTCGACGTCGTGGTCGTCGGCGCCGGACAGGCCGGGCTGTCGGCGGCGTACCACCTGCGCCGTACGGGGTTCGAGCCGGAGCGGGACTTCGTGGTGCTCGACCACGCGCCGCGGCCGGGCGGCGCCTGGCAGTTCCGCTGGCCGTCGCTCACGTACGGCAAGGTGCACGGGATGCACGCGCTGCCCGGCATGGAGCTGACCGGGGCCGATCCGGCGCGGCCGTCCTCGGCGGTGATCGGGGAGTACTTCGCCGCGTACGAGGAGTCCTTCGGCCTCCCGGTGCACCGGCCCGTGGACGTGACCGCCGTACGGGAGGGCGAGGGCGGACGGCTGCGGGTGGAGAGTACGGAGGGGGTGTACGCCGCCCGGGCACTGATCAGCGCGACCGGGACGTGGGAGCGGCCGTTCTGGCCGCGCTACCCCGGGCAGGAGACCTTCCTGGGGCAGCAGCTGCACACCGCCCGGTACCCGGGGCCCGAGGCCTTCGCCGGCCTGCGGGTGGTCGTGGTCGGCGGCGGCGCCTCCGGCACCCAGCATCTGATGGAGATCGCCGGCCACGCCGCCGCGACGACCTGGGTCACCCGGCGCGAGCCCGTGTTCCGTGAGGGCCCCTTCAACGAGGTGGCCGGACGGGCGGCGGTCGCGCAGGTCGAGGAGCGCGTACGGCAGGGGCTGCCGCCGCGCAGTGTGGTGTCGGTGACCGGGCTTCCGCTGAACGACGCCGTCCGCGCGGCCCGGGCGAGCGGGGTCCTCGACCGGCTGCCGATGTTCGACCGGATCACGCCGACCGGGGTGGCCTGGGACGACGGGCGGTTCGTCGAGGCGGACGTCATTCTGTGGGCGACCGGCTTCCGGGCCTCGGTCGACCATCTCGCGCCGCTGCGGCTGCGTGAGCCGGGCGGCGGCATCCGGATGGAGGGCACCCGGGCCGTACGGGATCCGCGGGTGCATCTCGTCGGCTACGGGCCGTCCGCGTCGACCATCGGCGCGAACCGGGCGGGCCGCTCGGCCGTTCGCGAGATCCGCGCGCTGCTCAAGAACACTCCGCGCGCGTCGGGCGCTGCCGTCACCGGCTGAATCCGGCCGGGCAGCCACAGCCGGGCGCACACGCGGCGGCGCCGCCGGCCCCCTGGGACGGGGAACCGGCGGCGCCGCGCTCTGCCGAGCCGGGTGGCGTCAGATCAGCCAGCCCAGGAAGTGGACGACACCGGCGAGCAGGTTGGTGATGATGTTCATGGGGTGCTTCTCCTCGTACAGGTTTTCTGTGGGACATACGCGATCGCGGTCTGCAGCCCGTCGCTTGCGCACCGTAAGCATCCGACGTCCCACCTGCCCGAGGCAACGAAATCCCGGACGATCACACGTTCTAGGGAACAACCGCTCCCACGTTCGCATGTTCGTCTCTCCGCACCAGGGCCGCGTACCGCCCGCCGAGGGCGAGCAGTTCCTCGTGCGTGCCGCGTTCGGCGATGCGGCCCCCGTCCAGGACGACGATCTGGTCGGCGTCGCGGACGGTGGACAGCCGGTGCGCGATGGTGAGGGTGGTGCGCCCGGCCGAGAGCGCGTCGATGGCCTGCTGGACGGCGTGTTCGGTACGGGTGTCCAGCGCGCTGGTCGCCTCGTCGAGGATCAGGACGGGCGGGTCGCGCAGGATGGTCCGGGCGATCGCCAGACGCTGCTTCTCGCCGCCCGAGAAGCGGTAGCCGCGCTCGCCGACCAGGGTGTCGTAGCCGTCGGGCAGCGAGGCGATGTGGTCGTGGATCTGGGCGGCGCGGGCGGCCGCCTCGATCTCCTCGTCGGTGGCGTCGGGCTTGGCGAAGCGCAGGTTGTCGGCGACGGAGGCGTGGAAGAGGTACGTCTCCTGGGAGACCACGCCGACGGCGCGGGCGAGGGTGTCGAAGTCGAGGTCGCGCACGTCGACCCCGTCGAGGAGGACCCGGCCCTCGGTGACGTCGTACAGCCGGGGCACCAGATGACCGAGGGTCGACTTGCCGGAACCGGTCGGGCCGACGACGGCCAGGCTGCTTCCCGCCGGGACGGTGAGGTCGATCGCGTCCAGGGTGGGCCGGCCGCCGCCCTCGGGTTCGTAGCGGAATCCGACCTTGTCGAAGACGACCTCGCCCGCGACCCGCGGCAGCCGGACGGGCTCGTCGGGTTCGGTGATGTCGATGGGCAGGTCCAGGTACTCGAAGATGCGCTGGAACAGCGCGAGCGAGGTCTGGATGTCCACGCCGGTCGACAGCAGGCTGACGGTCGGCCGGAAGAGGCCCTGCTGAAGCGAGACGAACGCGACCAGCGTGCCGAGCGAGACGGCGGGGCCGCCGAACTGGAAGGTGAGGCCGGCCGCCCAGTAGAGCAGCGCGGGCATGGCGGACATGACGATGCCGATGACGGACATCCGCCAGCGTCCGGCCATGGACGAGCGCACTTCCAGGTCGACCAGGCGCTCGGACTCCTCGGCGAACGAGCGGGTGAGGGAGTCGGCGCGGCCCATGGTCCGGCCGAGCAGGATGCCGCTGACGGACAGGGACTCGGTGACGGTCGCCGCCATGACGGCCATCTGCTTCTGGCGCCGGGTGGTGATCCGTTTGCGCTCGCGGCCGACCCGGCGGCTGATCCAGACGAAGACCGGCAGCAGGAGCAGCGAGACGACGGTCAGCCGCCAGTCGAGGGCGACCATGGCGACGACCGAGGCGACCACGGCGGTCAGGTTGGAGACGAGGGAGGTGGCGGTCGAGGTGACCGTCGCCTGCATGCCGCCGATGTCGTTGGCGATCCGGGACTGGACCTCGCCGGTGCGGGTGCGGGTGAAGAAGGCCAGCGACATCCGCTGGAGCCGCCCGTAGACCGCGGTGCGCAGGTCGTGCATGACGCGCTGGCCGACGGTGGTGGAGATCAGGGTCTGCAGTACGCCGAAGACGCCGGAGACCACGGCGGTGGCGATCATGCCGAGGGCGAGCAGGCTGAGCAGCCCGGTACGGCCTTCGGGGATCGCGACGTCCAGGATCGCGCGGAGCAGGAACGGGGAGGCGACCGAGACCAGCGACGACGCGGCGACCAGCAGGCCGACGAGGGCGAGGCGGGCCCGGTAGAGGCGGAAGAGCCGCAGGATGCGCCGCAGCTGGGCGGGCTCCTCGGGGCGGCCGGGTTCTCGGGCGGGTGGCGTCCACGTGGACGTTCGGTGCGGATGCATGGGCTCCTGCGCGGGGTGCGGTGACGGTTTCCCTGGGGCTTCTCGGTGCCTTTCCGGCGGTGGTGCGTCGACGGTGGTGCCGGCCGACGGTTCGTCGGCCGGTGACGCGTCGGCGGGGCCGTCGTCCCGCGCCCCCACGGTGAGACGTCGGGGCGTCGGCGGTACGACGGGCTCGGGGGCAGCGGGACGGGGATCCTGGGCGATCCTTTCGGAGGATAGTTCATTGTTACCTATACTCACAATGAACGAGGTCTTGATATTGTTCCCTCATGAGTACCCCGGCCGCTTCCGAAGCCTCCGACCCCGACGGCCTGCTCGCCGAGCAGTTGCTCCGTCTGACCCGTCGGCTGCATCGCGCCCACAAGCTGCACCTGGAGCCGGCCGGCATCACCCCGGCGCAGTTCCGGCTGCTGCGGACGGTCGCGCACTTCCCCGAGCCGCCCCGGATGGCCGACCTCGCCGCCCGGCTCGAGGTGGTCCCGCGCGCGGTGACCAGCCTCGTCGACAGCCTGGAGGCGAAGGGCAGGGTGCGCCGGGTCCCCGACGCGCACAGCCGCCGGGTGGTCCGGGTCGAACTCACCGACGCCGGCCGCGACACGCTGAGAGACCTGCGCAGCGCGCGCCGCGCCGCGGCAGAGGACATCCTGGCCCCACTGACCGTCGAACAGCGCGAGGTGCTGGGAGGTCTGCTGTCCACCCTGGTCGACCCCGGCCCGGAGCGCGCCTGCTGAGCCGCGGCGGCCGCGATCGGGGCGGGACCCGCCGGAGCGGCCGGCGCCCGGGCACGGCTCGCGCCGAAGGAGGGCACCGGCCATGCCCGTACGCGAACCGAATCCGCAGACCCTGCGTGCCGGTACGAGACGGCAGGCGGCGCCCGACCGGGTGCCGGACCTCCAGGCCCGAGGCACCCCGAAGCACCTGCGCGACGAACTGATCGCCGTCCTCGGCCCCGAGAAGGTGCTGTGGAAGGTCTCCGATCTGGTCCGTTACGCCTCCGACGCGAGCCCCTACCGTTTCGTGCCGCAGGTCGTCGTGGTCGCCGAGGACATCGACGACGTCTCCGCGGTCCTCTCGTACGCGCACGGCAAGGGCCGCGAAGTGGTGTTCCGGGCCGCCGGGACCAGCCTCAACGGGCAGGCGCAGGGCGAGGACATCCTGGTGGACGTGCGCCGGCACTGGGCGGGCGTGCAGGTCCTGGACGACGGGGCCCGCGCCCGGATCCGGCCGGGCACCACAGTCGTCCGGGCCAACGCGGCGCTCGCCCCGTACGGCCGGGTGCTGGGCCCGGACCCGGCGAGCGCGATCGCCTGCACGATCGGCGGTGTGGTCGCCAACAACGCCTCAGGCATGACCGCCGGCACCACCCGCAACTCCTACCGTACGGTCGCCTCGCTCACCGTCGTCCTGCCGAGCGGCACGATCGTCGACACCGCCGACCCGGCCGCCGACGAGGAGCTGGCGCACGCCGAACCGCGACTGTGCGCCGGACTGATGGCGCTGAAGGCGGAGATCGAGGCGGACGCGGAACTGACCGCCCGGATCCGCGCCAAGTACACGATCAAGAACACCAACGGCTACCGGCTCGACGCGTTCCTCGACGGCACCACCCCGGTCGGGATCCTGCGCGGGCTGATGGTGGGCTCCGAGGGCACCTTCGGCTTCCTCTCCGAGGTCGTCTTCGACACTCTGCCGCTGGACCGGAAGGTGTCCACCGGGCTGCTGTTCTTCCCGTCGCTGCCGGCCGCCGCGGCCGCCGTGCCCCACTTCACCGAGGCGGGCGCGCTGGCCGTGGAACTGATGGACGGCAACACCCTGCGCGCCTCGGTGAGGGTGCCCGGGGTGCCCGCCGACTGGGCGGAGCTGCCCCGGGAGACGACCGCGCTCCTGGTGGAGTTCCGGGCGCCGGACGAGGCGGCGCTGCGGGCCTGCGAGACGGCGGCGGCCCGGGTGCTCGACCGGCTCGACCTGGTCGCCCCGGTCCCCTCCGTCGTCAACGCCTTCACCCGGGAACCGGGGACGATCGCCGGGTACTGGAAGGCGCGCAAGGCGTTCGTGACGGCGGTCGGCGGCGCCCGTCCCTCCGGTACGACGCTGATCACCGAGGACTTCGCGGTGCCGCCGGACCGGCTCGCCGAGGCGTGCGCGGAGCTGCTCGCCCTCCAGGTCCGGCACGGCTTCGACGCGGCCGTCGCCGGGCACGCGGCGCACGGCAACCTGCACTTCCTGCTCACCTTCGACGCCGCCGAGCCGGCCGACGTGGAACGGTACGCCGCGTTCATGGACGAGTTCTGCGCGCTCACCGTGGAGCGCTTCGACGGCTCACTGAAGGCGGAGCACGCCACCGGCCGGAACATCGCGCCGTTCCTGGAGCGGGAGTGGGGGCCGAAGGCGACCGCGCTCATGTGGCGGACCAAGGAGATCATCGATCCGGACGGGGTCCTCGCGCCCCGCATCGTCCTCGACCGCGATCCGCAGGCGCATCTGCGCGGCCTGAAGACCATCCCGGTGGTGGAGCCGATCGCCGACCCGTGCATCGAGTGCGGATTCTGCGAACCCACCTGCCCCAGCCATGATCTGACGACCACTCCGCGCCAACGCATCGTGCTGCGGCGGGAGATGATGCGGCAGGCCGACGGTTCCCCGGTGGAGGCGCAACTGCTGGCGTCGTACGGCTACGACGCGGTCGACACCTGCGCCGGCGACTCGACGTGCAAGCTGGCCTGCCCCGTCGGCATCGACACCGGGGCGCTGATGAGGGAGTTCCGGCACGCGCGGCACTCGGTGCGCGAGGAGCGGGTCGCGGCCCTGACGGCGCGGCACTTCCGGGCCGTGGAGGCCGCGGCCCGGCTCGCGGTGGGCACGGCCCGGCACCTCGACGACCGGCTGCTGGAGTCGGTGACGGGGCTGGCGCGCCGGGCCACGCGCCCCGACCTCGTACCGGAGTGGCTGCCCGAGATCCCCGGCGCGGCGGCCCACCGGCTGCCGCGGACGCACCGGCCGGCCGCCGTCGCCGTGTACTACCCGGCCTGCGTGAACCGGATCTTCGGCAACCCCGAGGGATACCAGGGCCCTTCGCTGCCGGAGGCGATGGTGGCGCTGTCGGCGCGGGCCGGCCGGCCGGTGTGGATCCCGGACGACGTGCACGGCACGTGCTGCGCGACGATCTGGCACTCCAAGGGGTACGAGCTCGGCAACGAGGTGATGGCCAACCGGATCGTGGAGGCCGCCTGGGAGTGGACGGCCGGGGGCCGGCTGCCGCTGGTGGTGGACGCCTCCTCGTGCACCCTCGGTCTCGCGCACGAGGTGGTGCCGTATCTCACCGACGACAACCGGGAGTTGCACGCCGAGCTGACGGTGCTCGACTCGCTGGTGTGGGCGGCGGACGAGCTGCTGCCGCGGCTCGACGTACGGCGGCGGATCGGCTCGGCCGTGGTCCATCCCACCTGCTCCATGCGGCACTTGGGCGACGAGGACCGGCTCACCGAGCTCGCCGGGGTCTGCGCCGAGGAGGTCGTGGTCCCCCTCGACGCCGGCTGCTGCGCGTTCGCGGGCGACCGGGGCATGCTCCACCCGGAACTGACCGCGTCGGCGACGGCACGGGAGGCCGCCGAGGTCGCCGCCCGGCCCTTCGACGCGTATCTGTCGGCCAACCGGACGTGCGAGATCGGCATGGACCGGGCCACCGGACGGACGTACACCTCGGTCCTGCTGGAACTGGAGCGCGCGACCCGGCCGTGATCCCGGCCCGCCCGCGATCCTCACCCGTCCCGGCCTCGCCCGCGGCCGTTCCGATACGGCGTCACCGGCCCCCTCGACGCCGCCGACGGGGCATCATGGCCCGAACCCGACGCGGACCTTGTCACGTCCGGAGGTGCGAGAGTCCAGCCGACGACTCTGGCACACCTGCGCAGGTCGCGATACTCCGGGGTGATCTCCTCCCCTTCTTCACAGTGTGACTAATATGCACGCGTCATAGCACGGAACAGCAATGGCCGGTCGGACGACCGGCCTTCGTAAGGGAGCATCACCCTGCGCACGCGCGCGTCACGGCGGACGAGCTCGAAGTCCCTTTCCCTGCGGACCGCTCTGCTCATCCTCGCCTTCGTCCCAGGAATCGCTCTGACCGCCCTCTGGGCCGTCACCAGCGGTCAGACCTTCTTCGACTTCCAGCGGATGGCGGCCCAGGGGCAGCTCGCGGAGAAGGCCGGCCAGCCGTCCAACATCGTGTACTACAACCTGCAGCAGGAACGGCGGCTGAGCGCCGACGTCCTCGCCCGCCAGGACGGCGCCGCCACGGCGCTCACCCGGCAGCGGGAAGAGACCGACAAGGCGGTGAAGACCTTCCTGACGCTGTCCGACGACCCGGCCGTCGACAACGCCCCCGACGAGGTGCGCGACGCCGTCAACGTGGCGCGGGAGGCGATCGGCCGGCTGTCCGTCCAGCGGGCCCTCGTCGACAGCGGCGACGCCGACCAGCAGGAGACGGTCTACCGGTACTACACGGATCTGATCGCCGTCGACCTGAAGCTGTTCACGGCACTCAGCCACGTCGACGACGGCAAGGTCACCACGGCCTCGCAGCCGCTCGTGGAACTCTTCTGGACGAAGGAGATGATCTCCCGCTCCGACGCGCTGCTCGCCCGCGCGTGGGGCGACCGGGACCGGCTGAGCGCCAAGGACTTCCAGCAGGTCCAGCAAGCGGTCCTCACCCAGTCGTTCCAGGAGAGCTCGAAGGTCACGCCGTACCTGCCGGACGACGAGCTGGCGATGTGGCGGCAGATCACCTCCAGCGAGGCGTGGCGGAACAAGACCGCCGTCGAGCAGACCCTGCTGCGGCCCGCCGAGCCCGACGCGAAGGGCCGGGTCCGCGTCGGCGACCAGCGCGAGAAGTGGCGCGCCACGATGGACGCCGTCGGCCCGCCATACGAGAAGCTCCTGGAGCACCGCACGCAGCGGGTCATCGACCAGGGCCTGGACAGCGTCCTGTCCCTGCTGCTGCGCATGGTCCTGACCACCGTGGTCGGTCTCGCCGCCGTCGTCGCCGTCGTCCTGACCACCTGGCGGCTCACCCGCAGCCTGCGGCTGCGCATCGGCCGCCTCCAGGAACAGGCCGAGGAGCTGGAGAAGTCGCTGCCCGCCGTCGTCGAGCGGCTCGCCCGGGGCGAGCAGATCGACGTCCAGGCCGAGGCCCGTGCCATCGAACAGGGCTCCGCCGACGGCCCGTCGGACGAACTGGCCCAGCTGGGCAAGGCGCTCAACCTCGCGCGCACCAGCGCCCTCCAGGCGGCGGTCAGCCAGGCCGACCAGCACCGGGGCTTCGAGCGGCTGCTGCAGCGGGTCGCCCGCCGTACCCAGCAGCTGATCGGCCAGCAGCTGAAGAAGCTGGACGAGATGGAGCACCGGCACGAGGACTCCGAGGTGCTCGACGGCCTCTTCGACCTCGACCACCTCACCGCGCGTCTGCGCCGGTACGAGGAGAACCTGGTCATCCTGTCCGGCGGTACCCCGCACCGGCGCTGGCGCAAGCCGGTCGCGCTGCTCGACGTGATGCGCTCGGCCCAGGGCGAGGTGCAGGACTACCGGCGGGTCGTCCTCGACCTCGACGGCAGCCCGTGGCTGGCGGCCCGCGCCGTCGGTCCCGTCACGCACATCCTGGCCGAGCTGATCGAGAACGCGCTCTCCTTCTCGCGCCCGCCGAACCCGGTCGAGGTGCGGGCGGCGGTCGTGAGCCGCGGCCTCGCCATCGAGGTCGAGGACCGCGGCCTGGGCATGGAGGAGGAGCAGCTGGCCGAGGCCAACGCCCTGATGCTGAACCCGCCGCGGCTCGACATCCTCGCCCACGCCGAGGACATCCGGCTCGGCCTGCACGTGATCGCCCGGCTGACCCACCAGTACGGTCTCGGCGTCGAGTTCCGGCCGTCCGCGTACGGCGGCACCCGTGTCGTCCTGCTCGTCCCCCGCGACCTGGTCGTCGCCGCGCCGCAGCAGACCGGCCCGGTGGCCGTGCCCGACCCGGCGCCCGAGCCCGAGCCGCTGTCCGCGCCGGCGCCCGCCGGCGGGCACGACCCGCTGCCGAACCGCCGGCAGGGCCAGGCCCTGGCCGCGGTGACCCGGCTCACCCCGCACGCGCCACGGGAGCCGGAGGTCCCGCAGGCTCCCCAGGCCCCGGAACACCCCGCGCCGGCGTACCCCGTCGAGCCGGACTACGTGACCCGCAACCCGTACGCGATGCCGGAGACGCCGGGTGTGCCCCACACCGACGGCCACCCGGCGTACGAGGAGGCTCCCGCCACTCCGTACGGTTCGCCGTACGAGACACCGGCGGCCCCGGCCCCTGCTCCGGCTCCGGCCCCGCCCGTGGCCCCGTACGGCGAACCGCAGCCGGTCGCCGACCTGTTCGCGGGCACGTTCCCGCCCGCGGCACCGGCGTACGGCTCCGCGCAGCCCTACGGCACCGCCGACGCGTACCCCGAACCGGCACAGCCGGGCGGCATCGGGCACGACGTCCACGGCGGCGACAACGGGCAGCAGCCCGCCCCTTACGGCGGCCCGCACGACCAGGCCACCGGCTACGAGGGCTTCGGCACGCCGCAGCAGGACCTCCGGCCGGCCGGGCCGGCGGAGCACGCCGGTTTCGCGCCGCAGTACGTGACCCCGCTGCCGTCCCACGGAGGACACACCGCTCCCCCGGCGCCCGCGCCCGCCGCGCCGACCGCGGCCCCGGCATCGGAACCGGCCCCGCCCGCCCCGGCGACCGCCGGTGGCGACAAGCCGCTGCCCCGCCGCGTACGACAGGCCAGCCTCGTCGACGAACTTCGGCTGGACCCCGCCGCCCCCGGCGCTCCCCAGCCGCCGCGCTGGCAGGACGACCCCCTGCTCCGGCCCGCACCGCGCCGTGCCGGAGCGACGATCGGCGCCTTCCAGCGCCGCTCGCGGGCGGCCCGCGCCGCCGAGCCGGACGCCCCCGCCGGGCCGGGCGCGTCCCACCACCCCACGAGAGAAGAAGACGGATCATGACACGTACCACCGCTACCCATCAGGACCTCGACTGGCTGCTCGACGGCCTGGTCGAGTCGGTCGCCGAGACCAGGAACGCGGTCCTGCTCTCCGACGACGGCCTGGTCGTCAGCCACTCCCGGACCATCGCCCGCGCGGACGCCGAGCGGCTGGCCGCCATCTGCACCGGCCAGCAGAGCCTGGCCCGGGGCGTGGGCCAGCTCTTCCGGGGCGGCGCCGTGCACCAGGTGATCGTGGAGCTGTCCGACCTCTGGCTGTTCATCATCTCCGCCGGGCAGGGCACGCACCTGGCCGTGGTCGCCTCCCAGGAGGTCGACGCGGAGGTCATGTCCCTGGCCATGCACAACCTCGTCCAGCAGGTCGGACAGAAGCTCGGCACGGCCGCGCGCGGCGAGTTCGACGCGTTCGGGACCGGGCCGGGCGCGTGACCCCGCCCTGGGAGTACGAGGGCACCGCGGACCCGGAGGACGGAGGGGACGACGCCGGCGACAGCATGGTGCGCCCCTACACGATCACCCGGGGCCGCACCGCTCCCGCCCGCGACGACCTCACCCTGATCACGGTGCTCACGACGGTGGAGGACCCGCGCGACGAGCGCGGTGTCCCGCTGCGCCCGGGCCGGCTCCAGCCGGAACACCGGATCATCCTCGGCCGGTGCGCCCGGCCGGTCGCCGTGGCCGAGGTCGCCGCGGAACTCGACCTCCCCGTGTCGGTGACCAAGATCCTGCTGGCCGACCTGATCGCCCAGGGCCTGCTCAACGCCCGCCCGCCGATCTCGATGGCGCAGGCGGCGGGCGGCTGGGACCGGGAGCTGCTGGCCACCGTTCGTGACGGACTTCGGAGACTTTAGGACACCATGAACAACAGACAGGCGGACCCCGCCGCGGTCAAGATCCTTGTCGCGGGCGGGTTCGGCGTCGGCAAGACGACCCTGGTGGGCACGGTCAGCGAGGTCACTCCGCTGCGCACCGAGGAGTACATGACCCAGGCCAGTGTCGGGGTCGACGACCTGGCCGGGATCCACGACAAGGAGACGACGACCGTCGCCCTGGACTTCGGGCGGATCACCATCAGCGACGAGGTCGTCGTCTACCTGTTCGGCACACCGGGGCAGGAACGCTTCTGGTTCATGTGGAACGACCTGGTCACCGGTGCGCTCGGCGGTGTCGTCATCGCGGACACCCGGCGTCTGGAGACGAGTTTCGCCTCGATCGACTTCTTCGAGAGCCGGAGCATCCCCTTCGTGGTGGCCATCAACTGCTTCCACGGCCAGAACACCCGTACGACCGAGGAGATCAGGGCCGCGCTCGACCTCGATCCGCACATCCCGCTGCTGATCGGCGACGTCCGGGAGCGCGCGTTCGGCAAGGAGACGCTGCTCGCCCTGGTCGACCATCTGCTCAGCCTGCCGGCGGCGGCCGGCTGACCGGGCCCCGGTCCGGCCGGCCCCGATCTCGCCGGCCCCGCGCGGCCGGTCCGGCCGGCCCCGCCCCGCGCGCCCTCTCCTCCCCCGTACGCGCCACTCCCTTCTTCCTTTGGAGTCACCCCAGATGACGACACCCCTGCAGGTCCTGATCCACGGCGGAGGCATCGGCGGCCTCACCCTGGCCACGGCGCTGGCCCGGCGCGGCCACACCGTGGAGGTCGTGGAGCTCCGCGGCGAGCTGGACGCGCTCGGCGTGGGCATCCTCCAGCCCTCCAACGCCCTGCACGCCCTGAACGAGATCGGTGTGCTCGACGCGTGCCTGGCGGCCGGGTTCGCGTGGGAGGTGCTGACCATCGCCGACCCCACGGGCGGCACCCTGGCCGAGATACCGCAGCCCCGGATGGGCGACCTGCCGTCGAACAACGGCATCCCTCGCCCGGCGCTCGCCAAGCTGCTCGGCGAGGCGGCCGTCGCGGCCGGGGCCACGATCCGCTTCTCCACCACGATCACCGACCTCACCGACGACGGCACCGGCGTCGACGTGGTCCTCTCCGACGGCTCGACGAGCCGCTGGGACCTGGTGGTCGGCTTCGACGGCATCGGCTCCCCGCTGCGTACCCGGCTGTACGGGGACCGCTACACCCCCGAGTACACCGGCTTCGCGAACTGGCGGGTGACCGTGCCGCGGCGGCCCGAGGTGCGGGGCGTGGTGATGGGGGTCGCCGGGACGGACGGGAAGGCGATGCTCAACCCGATCTCGGCCGACTCGATGTACCTGGCGTCGGTGTTCGCCGAGGCCGAGGACTTCCGCCCGGACCCCGAGCGCGCCCTGGAGCAGCTCACCGAGCGGCTGGCGATGTTCTCCGGTCCGGTCGCCGAGGCGCTCGCCTCGGTCGAGGACCCGGCCGGCGTGGTCTACTCCCGGATCTCCCAGGTGACGGTCGAGGAGCCGTGGCACGTGGGACGGATCGTGCTGGCCGGTGACGCGGCGCACGCGAGCGCCCCGCAGCTGGCGCAGGGCGCGGCGATGGCCGTCGAGGACGCGGTCGTGCTCGCGGAGTCCCTGGACGCGCACGAGGGCGACGTGCCGGCGGCGCTGAAGGCGTGGGAGGAGCGGCGCCGGCCCCGGGCCATGTGGGTGCAGGCGCTGTCCCGCGCGCTGCTCCGGCAGGAGATGGGCGCGGCGACCACGCCGGAGGAGGACGAACTGCTGAAGGTCGGCGTCGCGGGCGCGTCGCACGTCCTGGTCGAGCCGTACTGAGGCGCTTCCCCCTTCCGTGACGTCACAAGGGCCGCACCGGAGATCCGGTGCGGCCCTTGTGCTGCCAGGGGTACGGGGTGGGCGTACGGCGTCCTTGGGCGTACGGGGGGGAGCCGTGCCTGGGCCCCCGCCCAGGAATCAGCCGAAGAGGCCGAGTGCCGACGCCCCGCCGATGCCGCCGAGAACCATGAAGGCCGGCATGAGGACCTTCAGCTCGACCCAGTCGCCGGCCCGGAAGCGCAACGGCTTCGGGGTGCCGAGCGGGTACCAGCGCTTGCGGCCGATCGGGATGGGCCACAGGATCGGGCAGCCGGAGACCGTCAGCGCGTCGCCGATGTCGTGGACGAGGGCGCCGAGCACGATCGGCAGGCCGAGCCACAGGTACTCCTGGCCGGGGCCGGTGAAGAGCCAGTCCGAGCCGTTGCCCGGCTGGTCGAGGACGCCGGCGAGGATCCAGGCGCTGGTGGCGCCGAGCAGCCACACCAGGACGTCGCTGGACATCCGCGCGGCCCGCCACAGCAGGCCTTCGACCGCGAGGACCAAGTGGACGAAGAGGATCGCGAGGACCGCCCAGCGGCCGCCGCTGACGGCGGCCAAAGAGCAGCCGCCGCCGACCAGGACCGCCCACAGCCAGGTGTGGGTGAGGGTGCGGTGGCCGCCGGAGCGGCGCGGGTCGGCCTTGGAGCGGGTCGCCTTGTAGACGGCGTACGAGAGCTTGTCGACGATCTCGCACAGGCCGCGGGAGACCGGGCCGAAGGCGCGCGAGATGGTCGCCGACTTGTGGTCGAGGTCGGGGGCGAGGGCCGCGCCCGCGCAGATGAGCGCGCCGACGAGCAGAACCGGCCAGGGCATCGGCTCGTCGAAGGCGGCGGCCGCCGCTCCGACGCCCAGCCAGGCCGCCGCGCCGGACAGCGAGTGCGCCGGTCCCATCATGGTGGTTCCCGCCCCATTTCTCGTACCCCGGCGCCCAGTTGGCGTCCGGTCCGTCGGCCGCCCGGGCGGGCGGCAGACGGATCAGCCTACCGTCCGTGATCTTGGTGCCGGTGGCCGGTTCCCGCATCGGGACGGAATCCAGGCAAGATGGTGGCGTGACCCTTATCGATCAGTTGCCGCCGACCGCCGACCCCGACGCCCTCTTCGAAGCCTTCTCGTCCTGGGCCGAGGAGCGGGGTATCACGCTCTATCCGGCCCAGGAGGAGGCGCTGATCGAGGTGGTCTCCGGGGCCAACGTGATCCTGTCCACCCCCACCGGCTCCGGAAAGTCGCTGGTGGCGGCGGGTGCGCACTTCACGGCCCTGGCCAATGACCAGGTCACCTTCTACACGGCGCCGATCAAGGCGCTGGTGTCGGAGAAGTTCTTCGACCTGTGCAAGATCTTCGGCACCGAGAACGTCGGCATGCTCACCGGCGACGCCTCCGTGAACGCGGACGCGCCGGTGATCTGCTGCACCGCCGAGGTGCTGGCGTCGATCGCGCTGCGCGACGGCAAGGACGCCGACATCGGCCAGGTCGTCATGGACGAGTTCCACTTCTACGCGGAGGCGGACCGCGGCTGGGCCTGGCAGATCCCGATCCTGGAGCTCCCGCAGGCCCAGTTCATCCTCATGTCGGCCACGCTCGGCGACGTGTCGATGTTCGAGAAGGACCTGACCCGGCGGACCGGGCGGCCGACCGCGACCGTCCGCTCGGCCACGCGGCCGGTGCCGCTGTCGTACGAGTACCGGCTGACCCCCATCACCGACACCCTCACCGAGCTCCTGGACACCCGGCAGGCGCCGGTCTACATCGTGCACTTCACCCAGGCGCAGGCGGTGGAGCGGGCGCAGTCGCTGATGAGCATCAACATGTGCACGCGGGAGGAGAAGGACCGGATCGCCGAGATGATCGGCAACTTCCGGTTCACCACCAAGTTCGGCAAGAACCTCTCCCGTTACGTCCGGCACGGCATCGGCGTGCACCACGCGGGCATGCTGCCGAAGTACCGGCGGCTGGTGGAGAAGCTGGCGCAGGCGGGTCTGCTGAAGGTCATCTGCGGTACGGACACCCTGGGCGTCGGCGTCAACGTGCCCATCCGCACGGTGCTGTTCACGGCCCTGACGAAGTACGACGGCAGCCGGGTGCGCACGCTGCGCGCCCGCGAGTTCCACCAGATCGCGGGCCGGGCCGGCCGGGCCGGCTTCGACACCGCCGGTCTGGTGGTCGCGCAGGCGCCCGAGCACGTCATCGAGAACGAGAAGGCGCTCGCCAAGGCCGGCGACGACCCGAAGAAGCGCCGCAAGGTGGTCCGCAAGAAGGCCCCGGAGGGCTTCGTCGGCTGGACGGAGAGCAGCTTCGAGAAGCTGATCGCCGCCGACCCGGAGCCGCTGACCTCCCGCTTCCGGGTCACCCACACCATGCTCCTGTCGGTGATCGCCCGCCCGGGCAACGCCTTCGAAGCCATGCGCAAGCTCCTGGAGGACAACCACGAGCCGCGCCGGAACCAGCTGAAGCACATCCGCCGGGCCATCGCGATCTACCGCTCGCTGCTCGACGGCGGTGTGGTGGAGCAGCTGGAGACCCCGGACGCCGAGGGCCGCACGATCCGCCTGACGGTCGACCTCCAGCAGGACTTCGCGCTCAACCAGCCGCTGTCGACGTTCGCGCTCGCCGCCTTCGACCTGCTGGACGCCGAGTCCCCCTCGTACGCCCTGGACATGGTGTCGGTCGTCGAGTCGACCCTCGACGACCCCCGGCAGATCCTGGCCGCGCAGCAGAACAAGGCGCGCGGCGAGGCGGTCGCCGCGATGAAGGCCGACGGCGTCGAGTACGAGGAGCGCATGGAGCGACTCCAGGAGGTCTCGTACCCGAAGCCGCTCGAAGAGCTGCTGTGGCACGCGTACGGCGTCTACCGCACCTCGCACCCGTGGGTCGGCGACCACCCGGTGTCGCCGAAGTCGGTCATCCGCGACATGTACGAACGAGCGCTGTCCTTCACGGAGTTCACGTCCTTCTACGAGCTGGCGCGCACCGAGGGCATCGTGCTGCGCTATCTGGCGGGCGCGTACAAGGCGCTGGACCACACCATCCCGGACGACCTGAAGACGGAGGACCTGGAGGACCTGATCGCCTGGCTGGGCGAGATGGTGCGGCAGGTCGACTCCTCGCTGCTCGACGAGTGGGAGCAGCTGGCCAACCCGGACGTGGAGACCGCCGAGGAGGCGCAGGAGCGCGCCGACCAGGTCCGTCCGGTCACGGCGAACGCCCGCGCCTTCCGGGTGCTCGTCCGCAACGCGATGTTCCGCCGGGTGGAGCTGGCGGCCCTGGACAACGTGGACGAGCTGGGCGAGCTGGACAGCGAGTCCGGCTGGGACGCGGACGCGTGGGGCGAGGCGATGGACGCGTACTGGGACGAGTACGACGACCTCGGCACCGGCCCGGACGCCCGCGGCCCGAAGCTGCTGGCCATCGAGGAGGACGCGGCGCACGGTCTCTGGCGCGTCCGGCAGACCTTCGCCGACCCGAACGGCGACCATGACTGGGGTATCAGCGCGGAGGTGGACCTGGCGGCCTCGGACGAGGAGGGCCGGGCCGTCGTCCGCGTCACGTCGGTCGGACAGCTGTAGACACTCTGCCGCAAGCACTCCGGTGCGGGCGCTCCGGGAGGAGTACGAGGTGACCAATCCCGCCGAGGGACTCGTGGATCTGCTCGATCTGGAGCGGATCGAGGTGAACATCTTCCGCGGGCGCAGCCCGCAGGAGTCGTTGCAGCGGGTCTTCGGCGGGCAGGTCGCCGGCCAGGCCCTGGTGGCGGCGGGGCGCACCGTCGAGGACGCCCGGCCGGTGCACTCGCTGCACGCCTACTTCCTGCGGCCGGGCCGGCCGGGCGTGCCGATCGTGTACGAGGTGGAGCGGGTGCGCGACGGCCGTTCCTTCACGACGCGGCGGGTCAAGGCGGTCCAGGAGGGCCGGACGATCTTCGCCCTGACGGCCTCGTTCCACCGGCCCGAGGAGGCCGCGTTCGCGCATCAGCGGCCGCCGCGGCATCTCACCGACCCGGAGAGCCTGCCGCGGCTCGCGGACGAGATCCGCGACCATCTCGGGGCGCTGCCGGAGGCCCTGGAGCGGATGGCCCGCCGCCAGCCGTTCGACATCCGGTACGTGGAGCGGCTGCGCTGGTCGCCGGAGGAGGTCCGGGGCGCGGACGCGCGCAGCGCGGTGTGGATGCGGGCGGTGGGGCCGCTGGGCGACGACCCGCTGGTGCACACCTGCGCCCTGACGTACGCCTCCGACATGACGCTCCTCGACGCGGTCCGGATCCCGGTGGAGCCGCTGTGGGGGCCGCGGGGGTACGACCTGGCCTCCCTCGACCACGCCATGTGGTTCCACCGGCCGTTCCGGGCGGACGAGTGGTTCCTGTACGACCAGGAGTCGCCGATCGCGACCGGCGGCCGGGGCCTGGCGCGGGGGCAGATCTTCGACCGCGAGGGGCGGCTGCTGGTGTCGGTGGTGCAGGAGGGGCTGTTCCGCGCGCTGTGAGGAGACCCGTCCCGGCGCAGGAGGTCAGGACGCCGTCCAGGGGCGCAGTTTCTCCGGGTTGCGCACGGCCCAGACGCGGGTGATCCGGTCGTCGGCCGTGTCGAACGCGAACACCGCCACCACCGCGCCTTGGTGATGGACCGTCAGTCCGGGCTGGGCGTTGACGACGCGCTCTTCGAGGACGAGACCGGGGCCCCCGCGGGCGATCAGGTCGACCAGGTAGTGGGCGATCTCCGCATGACCCTCGATCGGGTGCGGCATGGCGGGGACGATGCCTCCGCCGTCGCCGATGGCGGTGGCGTCGGGGGCGAGCAGACCGAGCAGGGCCGCGATGTCCTGGGTCTCCCAGGCCCGTTTGAAGTCCCGGACCAGGGTGGCGTGCCGGCTTTCTCGCGCGGCCCGGGCCGGGAGCACGGGCCGCGCCGTGTGCAGCCGGCGGCGGGCGGAGAAGGCGAGCCGGCGGCAGGCGGCCGGGGTGCGGCCGACGATGGCCGCGACCTCGGCGAAGCTGTAGCGGAAGACGTCGTGCAGGACGAAGGCGACGCGCTCGGCCGGGGTCATCGCGTCGAGGACGACGAGGAAGGCCATGTGGACCGATTCGTCGAGGGTGACCCGGTCGGCGGGGTCGGCGGCCGACCGGGGGCCGGCCAGGTGTCCCGGCAGGTGTCCGGGCAGCGGTTCGGGGATCCACTCCCCCACGTACCGCTCCCGCCGGGCCCGCGCCGAGCCGAGCAGGTCGAGACAGATCCGGCCGGCGACCTTGGCCAGGTACGCGCCGGGCGACACGACGGCCGCGCGGCGCCCGGGGGACATCGCGTACCAGCGGGCGTACGTCTCCTGGACGACGTCCTCGGCGTCGGCCAGCGAGCCGAGCAGACGGTAGGCCATCCCGGTCAGCCGCCGCCGCTCGTCCGGGGCGGCGGCCGGGTCCGGTTCGGCGGGGCCCATGGAACCGGTGGGGCCGGTGGTCGGGGCGGGTCGGTCGCTCTTCGCTGCGCTCACGTCCGTACGACGGCGCGCGCCCGCGGAATGTGACACCGACCCCGGAGCGTGCGGGTGTCAGGCGGGCCGCGCGGCGGGGGTGGGCACCGTGCGGGCCTTGCCGGTCTCGCGGAGAACCAGCAGTCCGGTGATCGCGATCAGCACCGAGGTCAGACCGTGGATGCCGAACGCGGCGGCGGCGGTGCCGTGGTGGGTCAGAACGTCGATCATGTCGCCGAACGGGGCGACGGCCTCCATCAGCAGGACCCAGCCCAGGGCCCGGCGGTGGCCCGTCACCAGCAGGATGCCGAGGACCAGGCCCATCGAGAATTCACGGATGCCCTTCATGACGAGGAAGCCGCCGCCGTCACCGGCGGGCCAGCCCGGCAGGCCGACGCCCGGAGCGGACGCCTCGGGGAAGAGGATGAAGGAGACAGCCCGAGGTAGAGCGCGAACAAGGCGCAACCGGTGGCCAGGACGGTGTTGACGTTCTTCAGCGACATCGTGTTTCTCCTTACGGCGTTCAGGGTGGAGTGGGGCGGGTTCGGCGCGGGGCGCCGCCGGGGCGGCCCGGGGCTCAGACGAGGGCGGCGACCAGGCAGGTGAAGGCGGCGATGAGGACGGCGACGCGGACGTAGTGGTAGCGGTCCCAGCGGTTCATCTGCTCCTTCCAGTCCTCGGGCCGGTTCTCGGGGGTCCAGGTCTTGCCCCGGTTGTTGATCGGGACGAGCAGCAGGAGCGACATGACCACGCTCAGGATCAGCAGCCCGGCCGCGACGACGACCAGGACGGCGCCGGGGCGGTGCCATCCGGCGACGGCCCAGACCGCGCTCAGGACGAGCGAGCCGACGTACCAGAACGGCATCAGGGCGCCGAGCATCCGGCCCCCGTGGGCGCGGCCGAGCTGGCCGCTGTCCCCGGGAAGCGCGTCAAGGATCCGGTTGATCACGAAGGCGACGGAGAACTCCACCCCCACCATCAGTCCGACGGCCACGGTGGTGGACACCGCGACGGCGTTGAGCATGACGACCCCCTGGGATCTAGCGTTGCTAGCCGATGAGGCAACGCTAGACCTTCTGCCGCTCGATTGTCTAGCGGTGCTAGGATCGAGTCATGTCGGTACAGGAACGCAAGCAACGCGAGCGGGCGGAGCGCGAGCGCCTCATCGTGGCCACGGCCCGCGAACTCGCCGAGCGGCAGGGCTGGGACGCGGTCACCACCCGCCGGCTCGCCGAGCGCATCGAATACAGCCAGCCCGTCCTCTACAGCCACTTCCGCGGCAAGCGCGAGATCATCGGCGCCGTCGCCCTCCAGGGCTCCACCGAACTGGCGGCGGCGGTACGGGCGGCGACCGCCGCCGTCGACGGCCCGCGCGCCCGGGTCGCCGCCCTGGCCCACGCGTATCTCGACTTCGCCGCCCGCAACCCGGCCGTCTACGACGCCATCTTCCGACTCGACGGCGGCCTGGCCTTCGCGCACGAGGACACCCCCGAGCCGCTGAAGGACGCCTTCGCCGCCCTGTTGGAGACCCTCGAAGAGGTCGCCGGGGAGGGTGTCGCCCCGGGACTGTTCAGCGAGACCTTCTGGGCCGCCCTGCACGGACTGGCCACCCTGACCCGGGCGGGACGGCTCCCGCCGGAGTACACCGGGCCGAGGGTGGAGCTGCTGGTGGACCGGCTCGCCGTCGTCTGACACACCGCCCCGGCCGCTCGGCCGGACTCGCCCGGACTCGCCCGGGCCTCGGCGGCACCTCACATTCCGCGCCGCTGTGTCGTCGTACTCGCACCGGGGCCGAACGGGCCCCGGTCACGGACGACGGCACGGGAAGGACCGCGACACCATGAGTGAGACGACAGGCGAGACGACGAACGGGACGACGGGCGGAGCTACCGGCGGCGGCGCCCCCACGGGCGCCGAACTCCGGGCGCTCGCCGACCGGATCGAGATCGAGGCGCTGCGCGGCGAGTTCACCGACGCGGGGATGACCCGCGACTACGACCGGCTCGCGGAGCTGTTCACCGACGACGGAACGTGGCGCATCCCGGACGCCGGCCTGGAGTTCACCGGCTCGAAGAACATCCGCGCCGCCATCGAACGCCTCCAGGGCAACTGGGAGTTCTTCGTGCAGACCATCCACCCGGGCGCGGTGCGGATCGACGGCGACACGGCGGAGGGCCGGTCGTACGTGGCGGAGCTCGGGCGGCTGCGGGACGGCGGCTCGCACGTCAACTACGCGCTCTACCACGACCGTTACCGGCGCACGGCACAGGGCTGGCGGTTCACCGAGCGCCGCTACGAGGTGCGGTACGTCGACACCACCCCGCTGCCGGGCGGCGCGCCCGGCCCGCGACCGTAACCGCTCGGGATCCGGCCTCCCGGGTCACAGTCCGGGCAGGGTGTCCTGTTCCATCTCGTGCCGCCGGGTCCGGATGTCCGGGCCCGGCGGATGCAGCTTGGCGTCGCAGGCGGGCCCCAGGCCGGAGCGCCGGGACGCGGCACCGGTCAGCGGGCGCCCGCACAGCCGGCACCACACCCGGCGCGCCCCGCCCTCCCCCGCGTCCGTCACCAGGTCGGCGGCCTCGATGTCGATTGCCAGCGGTTCGTCTCCCATGGTCAGATCAAACCCCATCGCGACGAGGAGCGTCCCTTGAGCCTGTACGACATCCCGCTGACGACACTCGCCGGCGACCCCACCTCACTGGCCGAGTTCCGGGACCGGACGGTCCTGGTGGTGAACGTGGCCTCCCGGTGCGGCCTCACCCCGCAGTACGCCGGCCTGGAGCGGCTCCAGCAGGAGTACGGCAAGCGCGGCTTCACCGTGCTCGGCGTGCCGTGCAACCAGTTCGGCGGCCAGGAGCCGGGCAGCGCCGAGGAGATCTCGGCCTTCTGCTCGACGACGTACGGGGTGAGCTTCCCGCTCCTGGAGAAGACCGGGGTCAACGGGCCCGGACGGCACCCGCTGTACGCGGAGCTGACCCAGGTCGCCGACGCCGGCGGCGAGGCCGGTGACATCCAGTGGAACTTCGAGAAGTTCCTCGTCGGCCGGGACGGTTCGGTGACCCGGTTCCGTCCGCGCACCGAGCCCGAGGCCCCGGAGCTGGTGGCGGCGATCGAGGCTCAGCTTGTCTGAGCCGATGGCGCCGGCGGAACCGGCGGCGGACGTCGTCGCCCGGCTCCGGGCGGCGGGCTGTGTCTTCGCCGAGGAGGAGGCGGAGCTGCTGACCGCGACGGCGGCCGGCCCGGCCGAACTCGACGCGATGGTCGAACGGCGGGCCGCGGGCCTGCCGCTGGAGCACGTCGTGGGCTGGGCGGAGTTCGCGGGACTGCGGATCGAGGTGGACGGCGGGGTGTTCGTGCCGCGCCGCCGTACGGAGTTCCTGGCCGCCGAAGCCGTCGCGCGGGCCCGGCCGGGCTCCGTCTGCGTCGACCTGTGCTGCGGCTCGGGTGCGGCGGCCGCCGTGCTGCTCGCGTCGGTCGCGGACGCGGACGTACACGCCGCCGACATCGAGCCCGCCGCCGTCCGTTGCGCGCGCCGCAACGTCGAGCCGCGCGGCGGCCGGGTGTACGAGGGCGACCTCTTCGCGCCGTTGCCGGACGCGCTGCGCGGCCGGATCGAGGTGCTGGTCGCCAACGTCCCGTACGTCCCGAGCGGCGAGGTGGCGCTGCTGCCGGCCGAGGCGCGCGAGCACGAGCCGCTGGTGGCCCTGGACGGCGGCGCGGACGGCCTGGAGGTGCTGCGCCGGGTCGCGGCCGGGGCGGCCGGGTGGCTGGCCCCGGGCGGGCATCTGCTGTTCGAGACGAGCGAGCGCCAGACCGGTGCCGCCGTGGCGGCGGTCGCCGCGCACGGCCTGACGGCCCGGATCCTGACGGACGAGGACCTGTACGCCACCGTGGTCGTGGCGACCCGCGCCTGACCGGGCGGAGGGCGCGTCGCCACGGCGGGTGAGCCGCGTGTCCCGGGCCCCGGCCCGGGTCCGCGCGGCCGGGACCGGCCGCCGGACGACGCCCCGTACCCGGTCCACGGAACCGGCTCCCCGCCCGCCTGGGTTCGGAGCCGTACTCCCGGCGCCGGAGGCCGGAGCACAGCGGAAAGCCCACCCCCGGAACTCCGGAGGCGGGCTTTCGATCGAGCGCTGGGCCGGCCTTGCACCTGCATTTCCCCACAGGAAGTGGGGCGTCTTTCCTTGGACCACCAACGCACTGCTCGCGAGGCTGTGTTCGCCCGCTTGCGTAAGATGATCATATCCCATCCGGCCGCTGCCCGTCACATCGAAGCCGGCCCCTCCGTGACGCTCAGCGCGTCCGAGGCTTCAGCCGGCAGCGGGCCGGGCCGAGCGCCTGGAGGGTGATCGCGGAGCCCAGCGGGACTTCGGTGTCGATGGCCTCCAGCTCGTACGACTGCAGGATCATCGCGAGCGCGATCACCGACTCCAGCATCGAGAAGTGCTGCCCGATGCAGGCGCGCGGGCCGCCGCCGAACGGGAACCAGGCGTAGCGGGGGCGGGCCGCCTCCGCCTCGGGCGTGAAGCGGTCGGGGTCGAAGCGCTCCGGATCGTCCCAGTAACGGGGGTGGCGGTGCGTCACCCACGGCGCGACGATGACGTCGGCCCCGGCCGGGATGAGATACCCGTCGATCTCGGTGGCCTCGACGGCCCGCCGGCCGATCGCCGGGGCCGCCGGGAAGAGCCGCATGGCCTCCTTGAGCACCCGGCCCAGGTACGGCAGGGCATCCAGGTCGCCGGCGCCGGGCGTACGGCCCTTCAAGACCTCGTCCAGCTCCTCGTGGACCCGCTGCTGCACCTCGGGGTGCAGGCCCAGCAGATGCAGCGCGAAGGCGAGCGAGGTGGCGGTCGTCTCGTGCCCGGCGAGCATGAACACCAGGACCTGCTCGCGCAGTTCGGTCGCGTCGAAGCCCTCGACGCCGCTGCCCTCCTCTCCCCCGGCGCCCATCAGGAGCGTCAGCAGATCGCGTTCCCCGTCGCCCGCGCCGGCCGCGCGCCGGTCGGCGATGACCCGGTCGCAGACGGCGTACAGCTCCTCGTGGGCGGCGGCCGCCTTCCGGTTGCCGGGTGTGGGCCACTCGCGCGGGATGTTGCGGGGCGCGTAGCCGCGCTTGGTGACGTACCCGGCGAGCACCGGGAAGCAGCGCTCGACGATGCCGACGGCGGCGTCCACGTCCGTGCCGAAGAGGATGCGGGCGACGGCACGCAGCGCGAGCCGGCCCATCTCGTGGACGACGTCGGCCGTCTCGCGCCCCTCGGCGCGCCAGGTGCCGGTCAGCCGGTCGGCCTCGGCGGCGATGGCGGTGGCGTACGTGTCGACGCTGCGGCGCGTGAACAGCGGCTGCACGAGCCTGCGTTGGCGCAGATAGTCGTCGTCCTGGCTGGTGAGCAGTCCGTTGCCGAAGGAGACCCGGAGCTCCTCGTAGAAGTTGTTGTCCTTGCGGAAGTTGGCCGCCTGGGTGGCGAGGACCTGCTGGGCGCCCTCCGCGGAGAACACGCAGTGGATGGTGCCGCGCATGCCGGGCGGTCCCGCGGTGATCCGGACGACGTCGCCGAGGTCACGGCGGGCCTTGAGGAAGGTGCCGAGCGAGTCGTTCTTGAGGTCGAGCAGGGAGCCGAGCAGCGGCATCCCCGTGAGTTCGGGCACGGTCTGTGCGGTGGTCGCCATCGTGGCCATTCCCCCTTGTGCGCTTCGGTGGCGCGGTCGATTCTGCCGCACGGCGGTACCCCCTGGCAGGCGGCCCTCGCGGCTGCTGGTCACTCCGTTGTCAGTGGTGTCTGGAACGCTTCCCCCCATGGACGCACCCGAGTTGAACGCACCCGACCCTTCCACCCCGCCGCAGCCGCTGCTGCAGCTCACGATCGACTGCGCCGATCCGCGGCGCCTCGTCGCCTTCTGGACCGAGGCCCTGCGCTACGCACCGGAGCCGCCGCCCGAGGGGCACGCGACGTGGCGCGCGTACTGGCAGGCGACCGGTGTGCCCGAGGACGAACTGGGCGAGGACGCCGGGGAGGTCCCGGAGTCGATCGTCGACCCCCACGGACGGGGGCCGCGGGTGTGGTTCCAGGAGGTTCCGGAGCCGAAGACGGTCAAGAACCGGCTGCATCTCGATCTGAAGGTCGGGGGTGGGCGGGCGGTGCCGCTGGAGGTCCGCCGGGCCCGGGTGGACGCGGAGGTGGCGCGGCTGACGGCCCTGGGCGCGTCCGTGCTGTACACGATGGACGAGCCGCACGGCATGGGCTACTACGCGGTGGTGCTCGGCGATCCGGAGGGCAACGAGTTCTGCGTCGTGTGAGCGGGCTCGGCGCACGAGGAGGCGGGGCGCCGGGCCGATGCCCGTCACCCCGCCCGTCGCCTGTCCGACCGGCCCTCACTCGACGAGCCGGGCCAGCGACCAGATGATGACGAGGTCCAGGACCATCACGCTGATCGCCCACGCCGGGTAGTACGGGATGAACATGAACTGGGTGACGAGGCTGATCGCGGCGAGCCCGACGCCGGCGCCGCGAGCCCAGCCCTTGGCGGCCAGCGCCCCGACACCCACGACCATCAGCGCGACCCCGATCACCAGGTGGAGCCAGCCCCAGGCGGTGATGTCGAACCGGTAGGCGTAGTCCCCCGACACGACGAAGAGCCGGTCCTGGGCGATGCCGGCGACCCCCAGGAGGAAACTCAGGACCCCGCTGATGAACAGCGCCACACCGGCGAACACCGCCGGCTTGCTCGGGTGTTCCACGCCTCCTCGGGCGCCTCCCGCGTCCTGTCGTGCGCCACTGGGCATGGCCGCCATGGCCGCCACCTCTCGTCCGGGGTGCGGTCCCCGCGCGTCGCGCGGAGCGGCAGCGGAGACCGGTGACGTTCGCGCCACGGTCCCACCGTCGCCCCGGGGCGCGGTCGCGGCGACCGGACCGGGCCGTCCGGGTGACCCGTGCGCCCCGCTCCGGTCCGGGCTCCGGGCGGGGAGCCCGGCGGCGGGTCAGCGGATCGGCATGCCGGAGAGGGTGCGGGCGATGACGAGGCGCTGGATCTCGCTCGTCCCCTCGAAGATCGTGTAGATCGCGGCGTCGCGGTGCATCCGCTCCACCGGGTACTCGCGGGTGTAGCCGTTGCCGCCGAGGATCTGGACGGCCTGCGCCGTGACCTTCTTGGCGACCTCGCTCGCGTACAGCTTGGACATCGAGCCCTCGGCGGAGGTGAAGGGCTTGCCCGTGACGCCCATCCACGAGGCGCGCCACACGAGCAGCCGGGCCGCGTCGATCCGGGTGCGCATGTCGGCGAGCTGGAAGGCGACGCCCTGGTTGTCGATGATCGGGCGGCCGAACTGCTGCCGGGTCTTCGCGTAGTCGAGGGCCACCTCGTACGCGGCGCGGGCGGTGCCGATGGCCATGGCGCCGACGGCGGGGCGGGACGCCTCGAAGGTGGCCATGGCGGCGTTCTTGACGCGCTCGCCGCCGCTCTTGGCGCGCTCCCGGGCACGGGCGAGGCGCTCGTCCAGCTTCTCCTTGCCGCCGAGCAGGCAGCCGCCGGGCACCCGGACGTCCTCCAGGACGACCTCGGCGGTGTGGGAGGCGCGGATGCCGTGCTTCTGGAACTTCTGCCCCTGGGACAGGCCGGGGGTGCCGGGCGGCACGATGAAGGAGGCGTGGCCCTTGGAGCCGAGCTCGGGGTCGACGACGGCGACGACGACGTGGACGTTGGCGATGCCGCCGTTGGTCGCCCAGGTCTTGGTGCCGTTGATCACCCACTCGTCCTTGGCCTCGTCGTAGACGGCGCGGGTGCGCATGGAGGCCACGTCGGAGCCGGCGTCGGGTTCGGAGGAGCAGAAGGCGGCGACCTTGACGTCGGTGGCGTCGCCGTACATCTGCGGCACCCAGGTGCCGATCTGCTCCTCGGTGCCGTTGGCGAGGACGCCGACGGCCGCGAGGCCGGTGCCGACGATGGAGAGGGCGATGCCGGCGTCGCCCCAGAACAGTTCCTCCATGGTCATCGGGATGCCGAGGCCGGTCGGGTCGAAGAACTGCTGGGCGTAGAAGTCGAGGGAGTAGATTCCGAGCTTGGCCGCCTCCTGGATGATCGGCCAGGGGGTCTCCTCGCGCTCGTCCCACTCGGCGGCCGCGGGGCGGATCACGTCGGCGGCGAAGCCGTGGAGCCAGTCGCGCACCTGCTTCTGGTCGTCGTTCAGTTCGAAAGTGAACTCGGACATGGTCCCTCCCAGCGGCCTGTTACTTGCGGTAACGAGAGTCTGTTACCGGCGGGTAGCCCCTGTCAACCAGCAGCGGAGCACATCCTGCCGGACGGCACCCGGTGCCGCGGGGGTGTTACGTTGCGACAGCCGCAGGAATTCGTACAGGCGGGGAGACACGCCCATGGACACCAGACACCGGACCACCACCGACCAGCAGAAGCCCGCCGACCAACGGCGCCGGGAACTGCTGGAGGCGGCGGACCGCGTGGTGCTCCGCGACGGCCCCCAGGCCTCCATGAACGCCATCGCCGCCGAAGCCGGGATCACCAAACCGATCCTCTACCGCCACTTCGGCGACAAGGGCGGCCTCTACCGCGCCCTCGCCACCCGCCACACCGACGCCCTCCTCGCCGCCCTGCGCGCCGCCCTCGACGCCCCCGCCGACCGGCGCGCGCGCGTCGAAGCCACCCTCGACACGTACCTCGCCTCCATCGAGGCCATGCCGCAGGTCTACCGCTTCCTCATGCACCCCGCCGAGGAACCCCACCAGGCCGAGCAGGGCTTCGACATCGGCCGCCACTCCGCCCCGCTGCTGCGGCGCATGGGCGAGGAACTCGGCCAGGTCATCGCCGAACGCGTCGACCTCGGCCCCGGCGGCGAGACCCAGGCCCGCATCTGGGGCCACGGCATCGTCGGCATGATGCACGCGGCCGGCGACTGGTGGCTCGGCGAACGCCCCTGCCCCCGCGCCGAACTCGTGCGCA
This sequence comes from Streptomyces laurentii, assembly GCF_040635425.1. Classification (NCBI taxonomy): domain Bacteria; kingdom Bacillati; phylum Actinomycetota; class Actinomycetes; order Kitasatosporales; family Streptomycetaceae; genus Streptomyces; species Streptomyces laurentii. The sequence continues at coordinate 40,540 of NZ_JBEYHT010000031.1, forward strand.
GCCTCGCCGACATCCTCTGGGGCCGCCTGGCCCAGGCCTCGGACCTGCCGGGCGGGCCGGGATTCTAGGGCCTTTCTTGTGCCTCGGTTCGCCTCCGGGGGCACCCCGGACGTACGGGCACCGCAGGCAGGCGCCCCGCACCAGGCCTCGGGTGGGCCAGGCGAGGTCAGACCTTCGGAACTTCCGCCCCGCTGCCCCAAGGCTGCTTGCCGATCGTCCTCAGGAGTCTGCGGCGGGCCCAGCCCGTCACGTGGTCCGCGTACACGCCGCCGTCCAGGTGGTCCGACTCGTGCTGGAGGCAGCGGGCGAAGAAACCCGTGCCCTGGACGCGGACCGGGGTGCCGTCGACACGGACGCCCTCGACCACGGCGTGGTCGTAACGGGGCGTCGGGGCCTCCAGGCCCGGCAGCGACAGGCAGCCCTCCGGGCCGCGGATCACGTCGCCGTCGGCCTCGACCAGACGCGGGTTCACCACATGGCCCAGGTGCCGGACGTCCTCGTCGTCCGGGCAGTCGTACACGAACACCCGCAGCCCCACGCCCACTTGGTTCGCGGCCAGGCCCACGCCGTTCGCCGCGTACATCGTGGCGAACATGTCCTCGACGAGCCGGGACAGCTCCGGGCCGAAGTCGGTGACGGGCTCGCAAGGGGTGTGCAGGACCGGGGTGCCGAGCAGCGTCATCGCTCGGACACGGCCGGAACTGCCGGGGATCAGCCGGTTTCGCATGGGCGCAAGCGTACGTTCAGGGGGGCCGGGTGCCATGTCACGGTGCCGTGAATTCGGGCTGCTGGCCGGATCTCGATAGGCTGAGCCCGGACCGACGCAAGGAGGAACAAGGACGATGTCAGGCAGCAACTCGGAGCCGCTGTCGGCGCGCGCCAAGCTGGCCGTGACGGCCGGCAGGGCCGCGGCCGCCGTTTCGCGGGCAGCGGGACGCGGCAGCGGATCGGTGATCGGCGGCCGCGTCGCCCTCAAGCTCGACCCGGATCTGCTGGCGGCGCTCGCACAGCATCTGGACGTGGTGCTCGTATCGGCGACCAACGGCAAGACCACCACCACCCGGCTCATCGCCGAGGCCCTGCGGGCCAGCGGCCCGGTGGTGTCGAACGCGCTGGGCGCCAACATGCCCGCCGGAATCACCTCCGCCCTGGCCGGCGGCTCGGACGCCCGGTACGGCGTCATCGAGGTCGACGAGAAGTACCTGGCGGGCGTCGCCCGGGACACCACTCCCAAGGCCATCGCCCTGCTCAACCTCTCCCGCGACCAGCTCGACCGCGCCGCCGAGACGCGGATGCTCGCCGAGAAGTGGCGCGAGGGACTCAGCGGCACGAAGGCCGTGGTCATCGCCAACGCCGACGACCCGCTGATCGTGTGGGCCGCCTCCTCCTCCCCCAACGTGGTGTGGGTCGCGGTCGGCCAGGAGTGGAAGGACGACGCCTGGTCCTGCCCGTCCTGCGGCGGCGTGCTCCAGCGCCCCGGCGACGACTGGTTCTGCGCCGAGTGCGGCTTCCGCCGGCCCGCGCCGAGCTGGGCGCTCAGCGGCGAGCACGTGCTGGACCCGCACGGTTCGGCCTGGCCCATCCACCTGCAGCTGCCCGGCCGCGCCAACAAGGCCAACGCCGCCACCTCGGCCGCCGTCGCCGCGGTCTTCGGGGTGCCGCCGCAGGTCGCCCTGGAGCGCATGTACCAGGTGCAGGCCGTCGCCGGCCGCTACGACGTGGTCACCTTCCAGGGCCGCGAGCTCCGGCTGCTGCTCGCGAAGAACCCGGCGGGCTGGCTCGAGACGTTCTCCCTGATCGACCCGCCGCCGGCCCCGGTGATCCTGTCCGTCAACGCGCGCGGCGCCGACGGTACGGACACCTCCTGGCTGTGGGACGTGGACTACGGCCGGCTGGCCGGTCACCCGATCATGGTGCTCGGCGACCGCAAGCTGGACCTCGCGGTCCGGCTCGAGGTCGCGGGCGTGGACTTCCGCGTGTGCGACACGCTCGACGAGGCGGTGTCCATGGCCCCGCCCGGTCAGATCGAGCTGATCGCCAACTACACGGCCTTCCAGGACGTCCGCCGCCGCGTCGGCAACTGACCCGCCTCGACCCCGCTAAAGGACTTGCAGCATGAGTGACAGCAGCCTGCGTCTGGTCTGGGTCTACCCGGACCTGCTCAGCACCTACGGCGACCAGGGCAACGCCCTCGTCGTCGAGCGCCGCGCGCGCCAGCGCGGCCTCAACGTGGAGCGCGTCGACGTACGCAGCGACCAGCCGGTCCCGACCTCCGGCGACATCTACCTGATCGGCGGCGGCGAGGACCGTCCGCAGCGGCTCGCCGCCGAGCGGCTGCGCCGCGACGGCGGTCTGAGCCGGGCCGCCTCCAACGGCGCCATCATCTTCTCGGTGTGCGCCGGCTACCAGATCCTCGGCCACGAGTTCGTGAACGACCTCGGCGCGCGCGAGCCGGGCCTCGGCCTGCTCGACGTGACGACCGTGCCGGGTCAGGGCGAGCGCTGTGTCGGCGACGTACTCGCCGACATCGACCCGCGGCTGAACCTGCCCCAGCTCACCGGGTTCGAGAACCACCAGGGCATCACGCACCTCGGCCCGACCGCCCGCCCGTTCGCCCGCACCGTGTTCGGCAACGGCAACGGCACCGGCGACGGCACCGAGGGCGCGTACAACGAGACCGTCTTCGGCACCTACATGCACGGCCCCGTCATGGCCCGCAACCCGCAGATCGCGGATCTGCTGCTGAAGCTGGCGCTCGACGTGAACGCGCTGCCGCCGACGGACGACCGCTGGTACGAGGCCCTGCGCGCCGAGCGCATCGCCTCCGCCACGCACCCCGCCTGACGGCCCGTCGCCCGCGCGGGGCGTGCACGGACGTGCACGCCCCACGCCCCGCGGGCCGGCGCACGCCCGGTCCGCCCCGCGCGGCGACCGCGTGCGGACGACTCCCGTACACGTGTCCGCTGTCCACTGTGCGGACAACCGGTTCGGGCAGGCCACCCCGCACCGATAGGGTGGCCTGAATCCAGCCGGACGACGTGGTCCGGGAATCAGCCCACGTTGCAAAGGTTTTCGGGCTATGCGCATTGGTGTGCTCACTTCCGGCGGAGACTGCCCCGGTCTGAACGCCGTCATCCGGTCCGTCGTGCACCGCGCCGTCGTCGACCACGGCGACGAGGTCATCGGCTTCCACGACGGGTGGAAGGGCCTGCTGGAGTGCGATTACCGCAAGCTGGACCTCGACGCGGTGAACGGCATCCTGGCCCGCGGCGGCACCATCCTCGGCTCCTCCCGGGTCCAGCCCGCGCACCTCGTCGACGGCGTCGAACGGGCCCGCGGCCATGTCGCGGACCTCGGGCTCGACGCGATCATCCCGATCGGCGGCGAGGGCACCCTGAAGGCCGCGCACCTGCTCTCCGAGGCCGGCCTGCCGATAGTCGGCGTCCCCAAGACCATCGACAACGACATCGCGGCGACCGACGTCACCTTCGGCTTCGACACCGCCGTGACCGTCGCCACCGAGGCCCTGGACCGGCTGAAGACCACCGCCGAGTCCCACCAGCGGGTGCTGATCGTCGAGGTCATGGGCCGGCACACCGGCTGGATCGCGCTGCACTCCGGCATGGCCGCCGGCGCGCACGCCGTCGTCGTGCCCGAGCGCCCCTTCGACATCGACGAGCTGACCGCCCGGGTCGGCGCCCGCTTCGAGCACGGCAAGCGCTTCGCCATCGTCGTGGTCGCCGAGGGCGCGAAGCCGCGCGAGGGCACCATGGACTTCAAGACCGCGGGCACCGACATCTACGGGCACGAGCGGTTCACCGGCGTCGCCAACCAGCTCTCCGTCGAGCTGGAGCGGCGGCTCGGCAAGGAGGCCCGGCCCGTCATCCTCGGCCACGTCCAGCGCGGCGGCACCCCCACCGCGTACGACAGGGTGCTCGCCACCCGCTTCGGCTGGCACGCGGTCGAGGCGGCGCACCGCGGCGACTTCGGCATGCTGACCGCGCTGCGCGGCACGGAGATCGAACTGGTGCCGCTGGGGAAGGCCGTGGAGACCCTGAAGACGGTCCCGGCCGACCGCTACGACGAGGCGGAGTGCGTCCTCTGACTTTGCCCCGAAGGCAAGAAATTCCTGGGCGACGCCCTAACCGCCCCCGGTCGTGGACACGGCCGGGGGCGGTTCTAGTCTGGTGCGGACAACAAGCGCGAAACGGGCTCCAGGAGTAGCAGATGGATCACAGCGGGCACGGTGGGGGCGGCATGCCCATGGACCTGCCGCCGTTCACGCTGGGGCGGGGACTGGAGTTCTCCCCCGACCTCTTCTTCCTGATCGGGTGCGTGGCCGGGCTCGTCCTGTACATCTGGGGCGTGGTGCGGCTGCGGCGGCGCGGGGACTCCTGGCCGGTGAACCGGACGGTGTTCTTCGTGGTGGGCGTGCTCACCATCGCCCTGGTGATGTGCACCAAGCTCAACGACTACGGCATGGTCATGTTCAGCGTGCACATGGTGCAGCACATGGTGATCTCCATGCTGTCGCCGATCCTGCTGCTGCTCGGCGCGCCGGTGACGCTGGCGCTGCGGGCGCTGCCCGTCGCGGCGACGCGCGGCACGAAGGGCCCGCGCGAGCTGCTGCTGATGCTGCTGCACAGCCGCTACATGCGGGTGATCACGCACCCGGGCTTCACCATCCCCATGTTCATCGCGAGCCTGTACGCGCTCTACTTCACGCCGCTGTTCGACTTCCTCATGGAGTCGCAGACGGGTCACATCGTGATGATGGTCCACTTCCTCGCGGTGGGCCTGTCGTTCTTCTGGCCGATCATGGGCGTGGACCCGGGTCCGCACCGGCCGGGTTACGTCATGCGGATGCTGGAGCTGTTCGCGGGCATGCCGTTCCACGCGTTCTTCGGCATCGCGCTGATGATGGCGACCTCGCCCATGGTCGACACGTACAAGAACCCGCCCGCCTCGCTGGGCATCGACGCGCTGGCGGACCAGAGCGCGGCGGGCGGCATCGCCTGGGGCTTCAGCGAGATCCCCTCGGTACTGGTGCTGATCGCGCTGGTCTACCAGTGGTACCACTCCGAGCAGCGGCAGGCGGCGCGCAAGGACCGGGCGGCGGACCGGGACGGCGACAAGGAACTGCAGGAGTACAACGCGTATCTCGCCTCGCTCCGGGCGCGCAGCGGACAGTAAGGGCGCGCGCCGGTCCGTGACGGCGCACGGCGGGGGCGCACGACGTTCGCGCCAGGGGCTGGCGCACGCCCCTCCCTCGGGGTCACGATGGCTTCGAGGAGGGCGGAGCGATGATGTCGGGTTCCACGAAGACGATGGCCGCGCTCACCTGCGCGGCCCTGATCCTCACCACCGCGTACACGGTCGCGCTGGGCAGCAGCGGCTGGCTCTGGTTCGGCTGGGTGGTGCTCGGGGTGGCGACGCTCGGGATGGCCGCGGCGGACAGCGGCGAACCGGCCGTGGCCCCGCGGCAGCGGCCGGCGAGCGGGCCAGGGCCTTCCTCGTCGGACTGAGCCCGGCCCCCGATTCCTGATCCCCGATCCCTGATTTTTCGGCCCTCCGAGCTCTGAGCCCGGAGGGCCGTTTTCCGTCCCGGCCGCCAGGTCCGCCTTCCCGGAAAGTTCCCGCGGGCCGCACGCCGACGGCGAATCCGCGCACGGCGAAAGCCACTGGGCCGCCCCGCGTCCGGCCCGTAGCGTGCCGCTCATGACCAAGGGACACGCGTGCGTGGTGGGAGCGACGGGACAGATCGGGCGGGCGGCCGTACGGGCGCTCGTCGCGGACGGATGGGAGGTCACCGCCGTCTCGCGCCGGGGCGGCCGGGACGAGCGGTGGCCGGCGGAGGTCCGGTCGGTGGCGGTGGACCGGAACGAGGACGGGGCGCTCGCGCGGGCCCTCGGCGACGGCGTGGACGTGCTGGTGGACGTCGTGGCCTACGACGCCGGACACGGACGGCAGCTGACGGCCCTGGCGGACCGGATCGGCTCGGCCGTGGTGATCTCCAGCGCGGCGGTGTACGAGGACGAGCAGGGCCGGAACTTCGACACGCAGGACGAGCCGGACGGTTTTCCGCTCTACCCGCTGCCCATCCCGGAGACCTGGCGGACGGTGGCGCCGGGCGACACCTCGTACGGCACCCGCAAGGTCGCGCTGGAGCGGGAGCTGCTCGCGGCGGGCGACGCGCTGCCGACGACGGTGCTGCGGGCGGCGGCCGTGCACGGCCCGTACGGTCCGGGCCCGCGCGAGCTGTGGTTCGTGAAGCGCGCGCTGGACGGGCGTCCGGTGCGGATCCTGGCGGAGGGCGGGCGGTCCGTCTTCCACCCGGTGCACGTGGACAACCTTGCGGAGCTGATCCGGCTGGCCGCGGCGAAGCCGGGGTCCCGGGTGCTGAACGGCGCCGACCCCGAGGCGCCGTCGGTCGCCGAGATCGGGGCGGCGGTCGACGCGGTGATGGGGGTGGCCGGCGAGACGGTGCTGTTCGAGGGGCCGCCCGGGAAGGACGCGGTCGGCGAGACCCCGTGGACGACGCCGCGCCCGATGGTCTGCGGCATGACGGCGGCGGAGCGGGAGCTGGGCTACCGGCCGGTGACCGGGTACGCCGAGTCGCTGCCGGAGACGGTGGCGTGGCTGACGGAGACGGTGGCGGACCGGGACTGGCGGGACGCCTTCCCCGGCCTCGCGAAGTACGGGGTGGACTTCTTCGACTACGCGGCGGAGGACGCCTGGCTCGCGGCGCGGCGCGGGGTGTGAGACGCGCGGAAGGGCGGTCGCCCTGCGGCGACCGCCCTCCCTCTCGCGTCACGTGTCACGGCGTGTTGCTGCGCACCCCGCCGTCACACCGTGTTGTCGTGCTGTGCCGTTACGGCTTGGGCGTGGCGTGCGGCTCGCACGTCACGTCCTTGGCGTCGACCTTGCCGGTCAGCAGGTACGTGTCGACCCGGCTGTTGATGCAGGGGTTCACCAGGCCGGTGACACCGTGCGAGCCGGCGTTCTTCTCGGTGATGAGGCGCGAGTCCTTGAAACGCTTGTGCAGCTCGACGGCGCCGGCGTACGGCGTGGCCGCGTCCCGCTCGGACTGGACGATGAGCACCGGCGGCAGGCCCTTGCCCGTCTTGACCTGGGCCGGCTTCTGGCGGGGGCCGGACCAGGTGGCGCAGGGCAGGTTCATCCAGGCGTTCGCCCAGGTCATGAACGGGTACTTCTCGTGCAGACGGGAGTTGTCCCGGTCCCACTTCTTCCAGCTGGTCGGCCACGGCGCGTCGTTGCACTCGACGGCGGTGTAGACGGCGTTGCCGTTCTCCGACGCGATGTTGCCGGCGGTGTCCGTGAGGTCGGCGGAGGCACCGTCGATCAGCGGCTGCGGGTCACCCGCGGCGTACGCGCTCCAGGCCTCGGCGACCGGGGCCCAGGTGGAGTCGTAGTACGGGGCGCTCTGGAAGAAGCTGATGAGCTCGGCCGGTCCGACGGTGCCACCGAGGGGCGCCTTCTTCGCGGCGGCGCGCAGGGTCAGCCACTGCTGGTGGACCTCGTCGTAGGTCTTGCCGAGGTGGTAGGTGGCGTCGTTCTGGGCGACCCAGGTCATCCAGTCCTTGAGGCGGCCCTCGAACGCGATGTCCTGGTTGAGGTTGGCCTCGTACCAGATGTTGTCCTTGGACGGGTCCACCACGCTGTCGACCAGCATGCGGCGCACGTGGTCCGGGTACAGCGTGCCGTAGACGGCACCCAGGTAGGTGCCATAGGAGACACCGATGTAGTTGAGCTTCTCCTCGCCGAGGGCCGCGCGGACGACGTCGAGGTCGCGCGCGGTGTTGAGGGTGTTGATGTACGGCAGGATGTCGCCGCTCTTCTCGGCGCAGCCCTTGGCGTACTCGGCGGCCAGCTCGCGCTGGGCCGCCTTGTCGGCCTCGTTGTCCGGGACCGGGTCGGCCTTGGGGCCCTTGACGAACTCGGTCGGGTCGACGCAGGAGATGGCCGCCGAGTGGCCGACACCGCGCGGGTCGAAGCCGACGAAGTCGTACGCCTTGGCGACGTTCGCCCAGATCGGGTTCTTCGTGGTGACGCGGCGCGGGAACTTCAGGCCGGAGCCGCCGGGGCCGCCCGGGTTGTAGAGCAGCGAGCCCTGGTGCTCACCGGCGGTGCCGGTGGCGCCGATCCGGTCGACGGCGATCTTGATCTTCTTGCCGTTCGGGCGGGCGTAGTCGACCGGGACGGTGACGAAGCCGCACTGGATCGGCTTCTCCAGGCCCCAGTTGGCGGGGCAGTCCTGCCAGTCGATGCCGGCCTTCGCGGCGCGCTCGGCGGCGAGGGCGGCGCCCCGGGCCTCGGCGTCGCGGGTCTGGCCGGTGACGGCCCCGGCGGCCGGGGCGGCGACGAGCGCGCTGGCGACGAGCGTGCCCGCTATCAGAGTGCCGGCGGAGCCGAACACTGCTGTACGTCTCAAGGAAATTCTCCCCCTCGATGGGCGCCGCCCCCGTGGCAGCGCCGATGGGCTGTTCGGGGGATCTTTCCGTCAAAGGGGCCTCGGGTAAAAGGGCGTACGCCTGTTTCTTTACCGAACCAATAACCGGTGACAGGTGTACCGCTCAGCGGTTACCGCCGGAAAGACGCGCCGCGGACGGTCCGCGGGTCAGGCGGACACGAGGAGAGCGAGGGCGTCGTCGAGGGTGCGGCGCAGGGCGAGGGCGTCCGGGGCGACGGCCGTGACGAGGGCGGCCGGCCCCGCGAGCGGGGCGAGAACGGCGTGCTCGCCGAGCAGTCGGGCCGCCACCGGCCGATCGGTGAACTCGGGGTTGACGACCAGGAGTTGGCCGGTGGCACGGTGACCGCCGAGGACCGCGGGGCCGTCCCATCCGGCCGGGGCGCCGGGGCCGTAGCGAAGCTCCTGGTCGAGCAGCGGACGGCCGGCGCGGCGGACGGTCAGGCAGGTGGTGAGCGTGCCGGACGGCTCGGCATGGCGGCCGAGGATCTGCTCCTCGCGCAGTACGAGCCGGGCGGTGGCGTCGAGTCGGACCGTGGTGCGGGTGATCAGGGCGGAGCCGGCGGCGGAGACGAGCTGTTCGGGGAGCCAGCGCAGTTCCGCGCCCGCGCCGACGGTGAGCGTGAGGTCGTACGTGGCGGGGGTGTCGGTGCCGCCCGGCAGCGCGACGGTCGCGGCGGCCGCGTCGACGAACAGCCGGGCCCCGTCCCGCACTTCGGCCGTCAGAGCGAGCCGGTCGCCGCCGAGCGGGGCGCTCATCGCACCGACGACGGTCACCCGGGTGTACGGGCCGGTGGAGCGGGTGCGGCACAGCGCGAAGGGGCCATCGCCGTCCAGGACGGGCAGGGAGCCGTCCGGGGCGGCGGCGATCCGGGCGGTGGCGGTGAGGCTCGCCCGGTCGGGCACCGGGGTACGCCGGGGTGCGGGTGCGGACTCGGGCACGGACTCGGGGTCGGCTTCCGGCTCGGAGGGGTGGACGGCCAGGCTCATGCGGTCCAGGCCGCCAGTCGTTCCCGGACCCAGTCGGTGACCGGGGCGACACCCTCGACGGAACGCAACGATGTGAGCGCGACGGGGAGTTCGCCGCGCTGCTTCTTCGCGTCGCGCTCCATGCGGCCGAGGTCGGAGCCGACGTAGGGGGCGAGGTCGGTCTTGTTGATGACGAGGAGGTCGGCGGTGGTGACGCCGGGACCGCCCTTGCGCGGGATGTCGTCGCCGCCGGCGACGTCGATGACGAAGATCTGGGCGTCGACCAGGCCCTTGGAGAAGGTGGCGGTGAGGTTGTCGCCGCCGGATTCGACGAGGACGAGGTCGAGCGGACCGACGGCGTCCTCCAGGTCCTCGACGGCTTCGAGGTTGGCGGAGATGTCGTCACGGATGGCGGTGTGCGGGCAGGCGCCGGTCTCGACGGCGGTGATCCGCTCGGGCGGCAGCACGGCCTCGCGGAGCAGGAATTCGGCGTCCTCGCGGGTGTAGATGTCGTTGGTGACGACGGCGAGGGAGAGGCTGTCACGCAGGGCGCGGCAGAGCGCGGCGACGGTGGCGGTCTTGCCGGAGCCGACGGGTCCGCCGAGGCCGATGCGCAGGGCGCGGCGGCTGCCGTCGGGCCGGCGGGCGTCGGCGGAGACGGCGCGCGCGTGGCCGTGGTCGTGGTCGGGTCCGTGGTCGAGGTGCATGGGCGCGGGGCTCCTTGGGGACGGCGGCGGGACGGGACACGGGCAGGGGTCACGAGGCGAAGAGGCGGACGGGCCAGGTCGCGTGCTGTTCGGCGGTCAGGTCGAGCAGCGGGGCGGACGCGGCGGGCAGCGCGTCCAGGCGGCCCTCGCGGACGGCGTTCCGGGCGCGGGCGACCGCCTCGGCGGCCACCTGGTCCATCACGGGGGCGAGCCGGGCGAGGACGGCGGTGGCCTGGAACGGGTCCAGGCCGAGCAGCCGTACGACCGCGGTCGCGGGCCCGCCGGCCGTCTCGTACACGACGCAGTGCGCGGCGCCCTCGGAGCCGAGTCCGGCGGCCCTCGCGGCGGTTCCGAGGACGACGGGCTGGTGCGCGCCGCGCGGGAACGCGGCGGCGAGCCGGTCGAGTTCGGGTCCGGGCCAGGCCGTGCGGGCGGCCCGCATCAGCTGGCGGCCGAGCCGGCGGGCGACGGCCCGCAGGGCGGGTGAGGGGGTGCGGGCGTCGGCGGCCTCGTCGAGGGCGTACGGGTCGGCGCCGAGGGCCGCGGCGGCGCCGAGGCCGGCCGCGGTGAGGCCGGTGGTGTGCAGCCGGCCGCGGCAGAATGCCTCCAGGCCTGCGGCGTCGGTGAGCCGGCCGGCCCGGACGGCGGCCTCGGCGCCACCGGAGTGGGCGTGCCCGCCGGCGGGGAACCGCCCGTCGGCGAGCACGAGGAGCGCGGCACGCGCCGCGGAGATGGACATTCCGGCAGCGCTCAGAAGAGGAAGTAGCGCTGGGCCATGGGCAGTTCCTCGACCGGCTGCTGTTCGACGAGATCGCCGTCGATCCGTACCTGGAACCGGTCGGGGTCGACCTCGACCCGGGGCATCGCGTCATTCTCCCGCATGTCGGCCTTGGTCGTCCGGCGGGTGGAGCCGATGACAGCGAACTCCTTGCCGAGGCCGAGCCGTTCGGGCAGGCCGTCCTCGATCGCCGCCGGTGCGGTGAAGTTGACGGATCCCGCCGCCGCGGCCCGGCCGAGCGCGCCGAACATCGGGCGGGGCAGGACGGGCTGCGGGGTGGGGATGGAGGCGTTGGCGTCGCCCAGTTGCGCGTAGGCGATGTGGCCGCCCTTGAGGACGAGCAGCGGCTTGACGCCGAAGAACGCGGGTTCCCACAGGATGAGGTCGGCGAGCTTGCCGGATTCGACGGACCCGACGAGGTGGTCCAGGCCCTGCGCGACGGCCGGGTTGATCGTGTACTTGGCGACGTAGCGCCGGGCCCGGTGGTTGTCGGCGTCACCGTCGCCGGGCAGGGCGCCCCGCCGGTTCTTCATGACGTGGGCGGTCTGCCAGGTGCGCATGATCACTTCACCGACCCGGCCCATGGCCTGGGAGTCGGAGGACATGATCGAGATGGCACCGAGGTCGTGCAGGATGTCCTCGGCAGCGATCGTCGTGCCGCGGATGCGGGACTCGGCGAAGGCGAGGTCCTCCGGGACGGCCGGGTTGAGGTGATGGCACACCATCAGCATGTCGAGGTGCTCTTTGATGGTGTTGACGGTGTGCGGCCGGGTGGGGTTGGTCGAACTGGGCAGCACATGAGGCTCGGAGACCACGGTGATGATGTCGGGCGCGTGCCCGCCGCCCGCGCCCTCGGTGTGGTACGTGTGGATGGTGCGGCCCTTGATGGCCGCGAGGGTGTCGCCGACGAACCCGGCCTCGTTCAAGGTGTCGGTGTGGATGGCGAGTTGGGTGCCGGTCTCGTCACAGACGTCCAGGCAGGTGTCGATCACCGCGGGGGTCGCCCCCCAGTCCTCGTGGATCTTGAATCCCAAGGCCCCGCCGCGCAGTTGGGAGTGCATGGCCTCGCGGGACATCGTGTTGCCCTTGCCGAGCAGGCCGATGTTGACGGGGAAGGTGTCCAGGGCCTCGAACATCCGGGCCATGTGCCAGGGTCCCGGGGTGACGGTGGTGGCCTTGCTGCCCTCGGCGGGTCCGGTGCCGCCGCCGACGAGGGTGGTGGTCCCGGTGGCGAGGGCCTGTTCGACGACGCCGGGCCCGATGAAGTGCACATGGGTGTCGACGGCCCCGGCGGTGACGATGCGGCCGTTGCCGACGATCACCTCGGTCTCGGGGCCGATGACCAGATCGGGGTGGACTCCGTCCATGGTGTCGGGGTTGCCGGCCTTGCCGAGGGCGGTGATCCGGCCGTCGCGGATGCCGATGTCGGCCTTGACGACACCCCAGTGGTCGAGGACGACCGCGCCGGTGATCACCGTGTCGGGGGCGCCCTCGGCGCGGGTGACACGGGACTGGCCCATCGACTCGCGGATGACCTTGCCGCCGCCGAAGACGGCTTCCTCGCCCGCCAGACCGGGGCCGCCGGAGCGGTCCTCCTCGATCCGTACGAGCAGATCGGTGTCGGCGAGCCGGATCCGGTCGCCGGTGGTGGGGCCGAACAGGTCGGCGTACACGGCGCGGTGCAGCTCAGGCACGGTCGGCTCCGTTCGGGCGGCCCTCGGCGGCCGCGTCGCTCTCGGGGTCCAGCGGGCCGGCCGTCTCGCCGCGCAGGCCCGGCACGATCCGGTCGCCGGCCAGTGGCACCAGCTCGACCTCGACCGGGACACCGGGCTCGAAGCGTACGGCGGTGCCGGCGGCGATGTGCAGCCGCAGCCCGCGGGCGGCCACGCGGTCGACGTCGAGACCGGGGTTGACCTCGGCGAAGTGGTAGTGGGAGCCGACCTGGACGGGCCGGTCGGCGGTGTTGAGGACGGTGAGGCGGGTGACGGGGCGGCCCTCGTTCAGGGCCACGGGACCGTCCGCGAAAAGGATCTCCCCGGGGATCATCGGGGCTCCCCCGGGAAGATGGGCTCGTGGACGGTGACGAGCTTGGTGCCGTCCGGGAAGGTGGCCTCGACCTGGACGTCCCGGATCATCTGGGGAACGCCGTCCATGACGTCCTTGCTGGTGAGCACGGTGCGTCCGGAGGTCATCAGCTCCGCCACGGTCCGGCCGTCCCGGGCGCCTTCCAGGATGTGGACGGTGATGAGGGCGACGGCCTCGGGGTGGTTGAGCTTCACTCCGCGCGCCCGGCGCTTCTCGGCCACGTCGGCCGCGACATGGATGAGCAGGCGCTCCTGCTCGTGGGGGCTGAGTCGCACGCTTCCACCTCGCTGTCGGCAGGCCGGGGTCTCCCCGGACTGCCGGACCCTATCGACCTGCAACATCCTGTTGCAGGGCAACGAGGGGCGTGTTCCGAGACATTGCGCGTTGCGGCGGAAGTCTTTCCGGGCACCTGACCGGGGCTTTGCGTGTCCGTGAAGAACGGGCCCCGGCCGCACCACCGGGCGTGGTTCAGTCCCCGGAACCCGGGCCTCGGTGGTGGGCGGCGATGCCGAAGCGGCGCTGTTCACCCGGAGCGGACGCGACGCCGCGCAGCGTGGACACCGAGCTGATCACCGGCTCGTCCTCGGTCTCCCGCAGGGCTTCGAGTCGTTCCAGGTCAGCGGCGGACACGAGGGCGACGAGGGGCTTCCCGTGCCGGGTGACGACGACGCGTTCGTCGCCGTACACGACGCGGTTGATCAGATCCGCGAGCTCTGCGCGCGCTTGCGTCACCGGAATCTCATAGACCATGCTCCTCATCTTACGGGCTGTACGTCCTGTACATTTTTTACAGAAGGAGGAGAGCCTCATGCAGATGCGTCATGTCCTTCCGGAGTTCACGGAGCGCACGTCCTTCGGGGTCCGCACGCTCGATCCGTACGCGAAACTCTTCGGCGAGCGGATCGTCATGCTGGGCACGCCGGTCGACGAAGCAGCCGCGAACGACGTCGTCGCCCAGTTCCTGCAGCTGGACTACGCGGCGCCGGAGCAGGTGATCAGCCTCTACATCAACTCCCCCGGCGGCTCGGTCACCGCGATGACCGCGATCTACGACACGATCCGCACGGTCTCGTGCGAGGTGGAGACCATCTGCCTCGGCCAGGCCGTCGGCCCGGCCGCGGTGCTCCTCGCGGCGGGCACGCCGGGCCGCCGACTCGCCCTGCCCCGCGCCCGGATCGTCCTGGAGCAGCCCGCGCTCGACGAGCCGATGCGGGGACAGCCCAGCGATCTCGACGTGCAGGCGCGGGAACTGCTGCGCCAGCGGGATCTGACCGCCGCACTGCTCGCCGAGCACACCGGGCGGGAGCGGGCGGCCGTCGACGCCGACATCGACCGGACCACGGTCCTCGACGCGTCGGGCGCGCGGGCGTACGGACTGGTGGACCACGTCGTCCGCAGCCGCCACGACACCGCCGGCCCGGACGCCGGGGACGGCCGGCCCGGGGCCGGGGAGGAGTGAGGCCGCCGTGGTTCCGGAGCTGCCGCCGCTGCCGGCCCTGACCCGCGCCGAGGGCGAGCTCGTCGACGCGTATCTGGAGGTCGTCGATCTGCTCGGGCGGATCAACCCCGCCCGGGCCGACCACACCTACGGCGCGCTCCGGGCCGCGCAGGCCCTGGTCGGGCGGGCGACGGCGCTGCGCGACGCACTGACGACGATGCATCTGCGGGGCGAGAGCGAGGTGCACGCGGACACCCTGGCGCGGGCGCTGCGCGTCCTGGACGGGGAGCGGCGGTCAGGGCGGGTCATCGTCCCCGGGGAACGGGCCGGTTGACAGCGGCGGGTGTCGTGTAGAGCTCCACTCGGCGCACGATTATCACATCATCACTCCCTCGTTCGGCGTATCCGACGGACCGGCGGAAGGCCGGACGACTTGCGCTCCGCGTCCGCCCGTCCGGCGGACGGCCGTCTCACCGCCCCTGGTCGGAGGCTCGTCGCCGAAACACCCGACGGGCACTCAACCCGGCTGTCCACCCGAATGGTTCAGCCGTGAGGAGACTCACTTACCACCATTTCATCGCTGTTTTCGGCGGCGTCGTGAGTGAAGATCCGTGTCGACGCCAAGCCCCCGCCACCCGAGGCGGGGCGGTCCGGGCGGACGCCGAGTCCTGCCGCCGCCGCGGACGTCTGGTCGACCGGAGTGGACCGGCAGGAGTGGAGGACCCGAGCAACACGGGGCGTCCGAGCGATCGGAGCCGTCCCTCGGGGTGAAGCCGCAGCCGCGGCCGGGCATTCTTCGCCTGCCCGAACCCGACAGGTCATCCTTCTCAGGCGGCTGACGAAGGGTTGCGCATGACTGCGCAGATGCATGTCCCGTTCCTGCTGTCCCGGGCCGGAGCCGTCTCGGCTCTCACCCTGGCCGCCGTCGGCGGCACCCTGGTCGCTCCCGGCGCCGCGCCGGACGCCGAGGCCGCGCCGTCGTACGCCTACAGGGCGCTGAACGTCGCCGCGTCGAAGAAGGGGTCCCCGTACCGCTACGGGGCCACCGGACCTGGCCGGTTCGACTGCTCGGGCCTGACCCAGTACGCGTTCCGCAAGGCGGGCAAAAAGCTGCCGCGCACGGCACAGCAGCAGTACAACAAGACCCGCCACATCTCCGCGTCCCGCCGCCAGAAGGGGGACCTCGTGTTCTTCCACTCCGGCGGACGGGTGTACCACGTGGGGATCTACGCGGGGAACAACAAGATCTGGCACTCCCCCAAGACGGGTTCCTGGGTGAAGCTGGAGCGGATCTGGACCTCGAAGGTGCTCTACGGACGGGTGCGCTGACCGCGTGTCACTCTCTCCCGGGCCGCGGGCCGGCCCGGGAGAGCGGCGGCGGCGGGCCAGGGCAGGGTGATCCACACCGTCTTGCCGCCCTTGGCCGTCGGCGTCACCGACAGCCGGCCGCCGGCCTCGGCGGCCAGGGTGCGGATGATCAGCAGGCCGCGCCCGTTGTCCTGCTGGACGGCCGCGGGGAGCCGCCGGGGCCGGCGGGGATGGCTGTCGGTCACGCCGATCCGCAGCCGCTCGTGCCGGTCGAGGTACAGGCCGACCGTGAAGGCCGGCGACCGGCCGAGCGTGTGCTGGACGGCGTTGGTCGTCAGTTCCGAGACCATCAGGAGCAGCGCGGCCGCCGCTTCCCCCGTCTCGTCGAGCCCCCAGGAGGACAGCACCTCCGCGACATGACGGCGCGCGGCGGGCACGGACGCCGGGTCGCTCGGCAGCGTGAGGGTCGCCTCCTGGTGGTCCGCCATGACGACGACGCCCCTTTCCCGCCGGGCCCGGCCCGGTGTGCGCTCCGCGTCAGCGTGCCACCGATCCCCCGCCCGGGCGGCGATCTCCCCGGATCCACGGACATCTGTCGCCCGAAGCGGTGAACGCTGCGACGTACGACCGGACACAAGCCGGCCGGTGGGGCCGGCCCGTACCCGCGGGGCGGGTCACAGCCGAGAGTGCGGGCGGGTCAGGAGACGAAACCGATCACGCCGTATCCGGGGCGGGCGGCGGCATGTTCGAGCCAGCCGACGACGTCCCTGATCGCGTCCACGACGTACGACTCCAGCGGCGGCGCGTGCCCGTCCCGCTTGGTCCGCTCGAACTGCTCCAGCGCGGCCACGCACTCCTCGTGCGTCCACTCGCCGGAGCGCGGCAGATCGTAGGTGGGTATGCCGGCCGGCACGCCGCCGTAGTAACCGAGGTCCGCCACCGACACCGCCGTGATCCGCAGCGCCTTCAGCCCCTCGTCCACGGTCTCCAGCCAGTCGCCGCGGAACGGACAGAAGGAGGAGTTGTCCAGGAAGGAGCCGGTCAGCGTGCAGAGCCGCTTGTACGCGTAGCCGTACTGGAAGGCGTGCTCGTCAACCGCGTCGTAGGGCCCGCCGCGCACCACGGCGGTCAGCGCGTCGAGCGCGGTGGGCGCGCCCTGCTCGATCTGGTCGGAGAACCAGTCGTCGTCGCGGGCCAGGTCGCGGGCGAACTCGGCGCGGATGGTCGCGAGCAGCTGCTCGTCGTTCGATCCGACCAGGGCCCGGGTGGCCTCGATGTCCAGCAGATGTGCGGTCAGGCAAGAACTCATGTGATCAAACTAGCGAGTTGGTCTGACAGCGACCGCCGGCTCAGTTCTCCAGGGACGCGATCACCAGGCCGACGAGTGCGAGAAACAGGCCGCCGGGCAGCATGACGGCCCCCATCAGCCGGAAGAACCACGGCCCGAACCGGGAGGGCTCGGTCAGGCCCAGGTTCATCGTGCGCGTCGCGGTCACCGCCCGTACGGCGTTGCGCCGGGTCACGGCCTTGTCCACCGCGCCGCGCAGATTGAAGGCGTACATGGTTCCCCAGCCGGTGACGCCCAGCCCCATGACGAACAGCGCGATTCCCGCGACCACGATTCCTCCGCTCCCGGCGGGCCGCCCCGTGGCGGCCGTCGCCGGATTCTGCCGCCCCGCCGGGGAGGAGAGCAAGCGATCTTGAAACGCGCCCGGCGCCGGGCGGACGACCACGCCGGCGACGTCGGTCAGCGGGCGCCGGCCGGGGCCAGGCGCAGGATCGTCGTCACGGCCTGGCCGATCTGGCCGTCGGTCAGGTCCGCGCGGGCCGTCAGGCGCAGGCGGGAGATGCCGTCGGGGACGGACGGGGGCCGGAAACAGCCGACGACCAAGCCCTGTTCGCGGCAGTCGGCCGCCCAGCGCAGGGCCTCGGCCGGGCCGGGCGCGCGGACCGAGACCACGGCCGCGTCGGGCCGGGCGGCGCTCAGGCCCGCCTCGGTGAGCCGGCGGTGCAGGGTCGCCGCGACCATACGGGCGCGGGCGGCGAGGCCCGGTTCGGCGGCGATCAGGCGCAGGCTCGCGAGGGCGGCGCCCGCCGCGGCCGGGGCGAGGCCGGTGTCGAAGATGAAGGTACGGGCGGTGTTGACCAGATGCTCGATCACCCGGGCCGGGCCGAGCACCGCACCGCCCTGGCTGCCCAGCGACTTGGAGAGGGTGAGCGTCGCGACCACGTCGGGCGCGCCCGCGAGGCCCGCCGCGTGCAGCGCGCCGCGCCCGCCGTCGCCGAGCACGCCGAGTCCGTGGGCGTCGTCCACGACCAGTCCGGCACCGTGGTCCCGGCAGGCGGCCGCGAGCGCGCCGAGGGGCGCCCGGTCGCCGTCCACGGAGAAGACGGAGTCGCTGACCACGAGGGCCCGGCGTCCGGGGTGCGCGGCGAGCGTCTTGGCGACGGCCGCCGGGTCGGTGTGCGGGACGACGGCGGTCTCGGCGCGCGCCAGGCGGCAGCCGTCGACGATCGACGCGTGGTTGGCGGTGTCGGAGACGATCAGCCCGTCGCGGTCCGACAGCGCGGTGAGGGCCGCCAGGTTCGCCGCGTAGCCGGAGGAGAAGACCAGGGCCGCCTCGAAGCCGCAGAATTCGGCGAGTTCGCGTTCCAGCCGGGCGTGCAGCCGGGTGGAGCCGGTGACCAGCCGGGAGCCGGTGGCGCCCGCGCCCCAGCGGCGGGCCGCGTCCGCCGCCGCCTCGGTGACCTGGGGGCGGCGGGTCAGCCCGAGGTAGTCGTTGCTCGCGAGGTCGAGGAGCGGGGACTCGGCGGCGCGCGGGCGCAGGGTGCGCACCAGGCCCGCCTCGGCCCGCCGCGCGGCGGCGTCCCCGGTCCAGTCGAAGGCGGCCGAACGCGGATCCGGCGCCTCCCCTACGGCCTTTGTCCGGTCCCGCTCGGGGGCGTGCTCCGGGTCCCGCGGGCGCAGGGCGCCGGGGTCGGCGGCGTACGGCGGCATGGCAGATCCTTTTGTAGGCACCGCACAGACCCTAACTGGCCGGGGCCGGGGTCAGAGTGTGGCCATGCACACACCTCGATCGGGGCCGTTTGTTCGGTTCCTCCTTGGCCTGGGGGTGCGCCGTGCGTCAGGATCATCCCTTATGGACCTGCTGAACACGCTGGTGGACAAGGGGTTGCGGCGCGAGTCGCCGACCCGTGAAGAGGCGCTCGCCGTACTGGCGACCTCCGACGACGAACTGCTCGATGTGGTGACCGCGGCCGGCAAGGTGCGCCGTCAGTGGTTCGGGCGGCGGGTGAAGCTCAACTACCTCGTCAACCTGAAGTCCGGGCTGTGCCCCGAGGACTGCTCGTACTGCTCGCAGCGGCTCGGCTCCGAGGCCGGGATCCTCAAGTACACCTGGCTGAAGCCCGAGGAGGCCTCGCAGGCCGCCGCGGCCGGTCTGGCCGGCGGCGCGAAGCGCGTCTGTCTGGTGGCGAGCGGGCGCGGCCCGACGGACCGGGACGTGGAGCGGGTCGGCCGGACCATCGAGGCCATCAAGGAACAGAACGAGGGCGTGGAAGTCTGCGCCTGCCTCGGTCTGCTGTCGGACGGTCAGGCCGAGCGGCTGAAGCAGGCCGGCGCCGACGCGTACAACCACAACCTCAACACGTCCGAGGCGACGTACGGCGGCATCACCACCACCCACACCTACGCGGACCGCGTGGACACGGTGGAGAAGGCGCACGCCGCCGGGCTCTCGGCCTGTTCCGGTCTGATCGCGGGCATGGGCGAGAGCGACGAGGACCTGGTCGACGTCGTGTTCGCGCTGCGCGCGCTCGACCCCGACTCGGTGCCGGTCAACTTCCTGATCCCGTTCGAGGGCACGCCGCTGGCCAAGGAGTGGAACCTCACGCCGCAGCGCTGTCTGCGGATCCTCGCGATGGTGCGGTTCGTCTGTCCCGACGTCGAGGTGCGGATCGCGGGCGGGCGCGAGGTGCATCTGCGCACGATGCAGCCGCTGGCGCTGCACCTGGCCAACTCGATCTTCCTCGGCGACTACCTCACCAGCGAGGGCCAGGCCGGCCAGGCGGATCTGGAGATGATCGCGGACGCCGGGTTCGAGGTGGAGGGCGCGGAGACGACCACGCTGCCGGCCCACCGGGCGGACGTGGCCCGCGGGACCGGCGCGGCGGACGAGACGGCCGGGACGGCCGGTTGCGGTGGGCACGCGGAGGCCGGCGGCGGCTGCGGACCGTGCGGCGGAGCCGCCACGGTGTGCGGAACGGATGCGCCCGAGGCCGAGGCCCGGGCTGAAGCCGAGGAGGAGGACGCGGCCGGTGTTCCCGGGGCGCGGCCCGACCTGGTGGCGGTCCGCCGCCGCGGCGCCGGTACGGACCTCGCGCCGAATGCGTAACGACGAACTCCTCGCCCTGGACCGGGCGCACGTCTGGCATCCGTACGGCCCCATGCCCGGCCGCACGGACCCGCTGGTCGTCGCGTCCGCGTCCGGGGTGCGTCTCCGGCTCGCCGAACCGGCCGAGGGACAGGACGAGTTGATCGACGGCATGTCGTCCTGGTGGTCGGCCGTGCACGGCTACAACCACCCCGTCCTCAACGAGGCGG
The DNA here is from genome assembly GCF_040635425.1 of Streptomyces laurentii. Lineage (NCBI taxonomy): Bacteria > Bacillati > Actinomycetota > Actinomycetes > Kitasatosporales > Streptomycetaceae > Streptomyces > Streptomyces laurentii. The sequence continues at coordinate 60,916 of NZ_JBEYHT010000031.1, forward strand.
CGCGCGGGCAGCTCGACCGGATGAGCCATGTGATGTTCGGCGGGCTGACGCACGAGCCGGCCGTACGGCTCGCCGCCCGGCTCGTCGAGATCACCCCGGAGCCGCTGCGGCACGTCTTCCTCAGCGACTCCGGGTCGGTGGCCGTCGAGGTCGCGGCCAAGATGTGCCTGCAGTACTGGCGTTCGGCCGGCCGGCCCGCGAAGCGGCGGCTGCTCACCTGGCGGGGCGGCTACCACGGGGACACCTGGCAGCCGATGTCCGTGTGCGATCCCGAGGGCGGCATGCACGAGCTGTGGTCCGGGGTGCTGCCGGAGCAGGTGTTCGTGGACGCGCCGCCGACGGCGTACGAGGAGTCGTACGCGCGGCTGCTGCGCGACGCGATCGCGCGCCACGCCGACGAGCTGGCCGCGGTGATCGTGGAGCCGGTGGTGCAGGGCGCGGGCGGGATGCGGTTCCACTCCCCCGCGTATCTGCGGGTGTTGCGGGAGGCGTGCGACGCGCACGACGTGCTGCTGGTGTTCGACGAGATCGCGACCGGGTTCGGGCGTACGGGCGAACTGTTCGCGGCCGGTCACGCGGGGATCGCGCCCGATGTGATGTGCGTGGGCAAGGCGCTGACCGGCGGATATCTGTCGATGGCGGCGACCTTGTGCACGAGCCGGGTCGCGGACGGCATCTCGCGCGGCGAGGTGCCGGTGCTCGCCCACGGCCCCACCTTCATGGGCAATCCGCTCGCCTCGGCCATCGCCCTCGCCTCCCTCGACCTGCTGCTCGGGCAGGACTGGCGGGGCGAGGTCCGGCGGATCGAAACGGGTCTGCGGGAGGGGCTGTCGGAGGTGTCGGCGATTCCGGGCGTCCGCGACGTGCGGGTGCTCGGGGCGATCGGCGTGGTGCAGCTCGACCACGACGTCGACGTGCCGGCGGCGACCAGGGCGGCGGTGCGGGAGGGCGTGTGGCTCCGGCCGTTCCGCGACCTGATCTACACGATGCCGCCGTTCGTGACGGACGACGAGGACGTGGCCCGGATCTGCGCGGGGGTACGGGCGGCGGCCCACGCGGGGTGAGCCGAGCCGCCGGCGGGCCGTGATACCCCTGTCCGGGGAACGGCGTGCCGGCGGCCGTAACCGGCACGAACGTCGGGATCGTCACCGTCGTTCCGGCCGCCGGGCGACGACGCGTGCGCACCGCCCGGTCAGACCCAGGTGCGGGTGAGGAAGCCGTCGACCAGCGGGGCGATGGCGGGCACAACGCGGCCGACGAGTCCGGCCCGGCCGACACCTGACGGAGGCGGCACCCCCGCACACCGCCCCGCTCGCCGGAATCACGCTCCACCCCGTAGTTCGCAAGGGCCCGTCCGGCTCGCCCGCCAGGGCCCGGACGGGTACGCACGAGAAAAGGACAGCGCACATGACCGTGATCGTCGTCAGCGGCACCGGTACCGAGATCGGCAAGACCGTCGTCACGGCCGCCCTCGCCGCGACCGCCACCGCCGCCGGGCGGACCGTCGCCATCCTGAAGCCCGCGCAGACCGGGCTGACACCCGGGGAGGCGGGGGACGCGGACGAGGCCGTACGGCTGTCGGGCGCGACGACCGGGGCCGAACTCGCCCGATATCCCGAGCCGTTGGCGCCGGACACGGCGGCCCGCCGGGCCGGCCTGGCCCCGGTCTCCCCCGCCGGGACCGCCGAGGCGGCGCGGAAGCTGGCCGCGTCGCACGATCTGGTGCTGGTGGAGGGCGCCGGCGGACTGCTTGTGCGGTTCGACGAGGAGGGCGGCACGCTCGCGGACGCCGCCCGGCTGCTCGGGGCGCCGGTCCTCGTGGTGGCCCCCGCCGGACTCGGCACCCTCAACTCCACGGCGCTGACGGCGGAGGCGCTGCGGGCGCGCGGGATCGAGCAGGCCGGTGTGGTGGTGGGCAGCTGGCCGGCCGGTCCGGACCTGGCCGCGCGGTGCAATCTGGCGGACCTGCCGCGGGCCGCGGGCGCGCCGCTGCTCGGCGCGGTGCCGCACGGCGCGGGCGCGCTGACGCCCGTGGCGTTCCGGGCGGCGGCACCCTCGTGGCTGGCGCCCGCGCTGGGCGGTTCGTGGGACGCGGACGCGTTCACCGCCTCGTACACGGACATGTCCGCCACGACCGCGGCCGTCACCGTCTGACGTCCGTACGCCGGCCTCCATGCGCGCACGGGTTCAGGAAATCGTCTTCGACTGTGCCGACCCGGCCGCCCTCGTGCGGTTCTGGACGGCCCTCCTCGGCGGCACGCCGGTCGACCGGAGCCCGGACTGGTCGTACGTCGACCCGCCCGGGTTCGTCCGGCTGGCGTTCCAGCGGGTACCGGAGGGCAAGGCGGTGAAGAACCGCGTCCATCTGGACGTGGGGGTGGCCGATCCGGTGGCGGCGGCCGACGAGGCGCTGCCGCTGGGCGCGCACCGGTCCGGCGGGCTCGTGTCGGACGAACAGGGCTCGTTCCAGGTCATGCGGGACCCCGAGGGGAACGAATTCTGCTTCGTCACCGAGTAGGTTCGGTCGGGTCGACGTCGCCAACGAGGAGGTACCGCCGTGGTGTTGCCGTTCCGATTCGCCGTCAACATGCTGGCCCCGGGCAGCGGGGAGGAGTGGCGGACGCGCTGCCGTCGCGCGGAGGAACTCGGCTACGACCTGATCCTGGTCGCCGACCATCTGGGCATGCCGGCGCCCTTCCCGTCACTGGTTGCCGCCGCCGCGGTGACGACCCGGCCGCGCCTGGGCACGTTCGTGCTCAACTCGGGTTTCTACAACCCGGCGTTGCTGGCCCGCGAGGTGGCGACGACGGCGGCCCTCACCGACGGCCGGCTCGAACTCGGCCTGGGCACGGGCTATGTGGCGGCGGAGCACGACCAGGCGGGCATCCCCTTCCTGCCGGCAGGCGCCCGGGTGGATCATCTGGCCGGTGTGATCGAGGAGTTGGAGAAGGAGCCGACGGCCGGCGTGCCGCTGCTGATCGGCGGCAACGGCGACCGGGTACTCCGGCTCGCCGCCCGGCACGCGCGGGTGGCGGCCTTCTCCGGCGGCCGGTTCGACGGGTCCACGGCGACCGTGCTGACCGCCGAGGAGCTGGCGGCTCGCGTGGAGACGTACGCGGGCTTCGAGAAGGAGGCCGGGCGCGCGGTGCCCGCGGAGCGTAATCTGCTGCTCCAGCGGGTGAAGGTGACGGACGACCGCGCGGCGGCGGTGGCGGAGTTCCAGCCGGCCGTGCCGTACCTCACCGAGGAACAGATCCTGGACCTGCCGATCCTGGCGATGGGCACGGCCCGGGAGATCGCCGACCAGCTCATCGGCCTGCGGGAGCGGCTCGGCTTCTCGTACGTCACGGTGCTCGACCCCGCGATGGAGGAGTTCGGCCCGGTGATCGCGGAGCTGCGCACCCGGGAACCGGCCCCGGGCGCCTGATCCGGCGTACGACGCACGCGGGTCGAGCCTCCGGCCCCGGTCACCCGCCGATCGGCCGCGTCTACGATCGGCCGCGTCTACGGTCGGGCGCGGAACGGGCCCTCGTCGGCGAAGGCGTGGGCGGCGAAGCGTTCGCCCATCCGGCGGTACGCGGCCGCGGAGGGGTGCAGCCCGTCGGGCAGGTCGTCCACGTCGGCCGGACCGAGCAGCTCGCGGCCGTCGAGGTGGTACAGGTGGGGATCGTGCGTTTGCCGGAGCGCCACGATCCTCGCCAGCTCGTCACGGACCACCCGCAGCGACAGCGCCCCGCGGGCCGGATCGGCCGGGTCGCCCAGCGCGGTGATCTTCCCGTCCGGGCCCATCGCGGTCGGGCCGGGACGCGTCTCGAGTGCCGGGCAGCTCACCGGGGAGATCACCAGCAGCGGGGTGTCCGGATGCCCGTCCCGGATCGTGTCCAGGAACCCGTGCACGGCCGGACCGAACGTCCGCAGCCGGAAGGTGGTCAGGCCCACGATGTTGACGCCGGTCTTGAGGCTGATCAGGTCGGCGGGCAGGTCGCGGATCGTCCGGGCGACATAGGGGTCCAGCATGTCGTTGCCCGGCTGGCTGAGGTTGGTCACCTCCACGCCCCCGAGCGACGCGGCCACCACGGGCCAGGTGCCGGTGGGGCCGTCGGCGTCGAGACAGTGGCTGATCGAGCTTCCGTGGTGCACCCAGACGGGCCGGCCGTCGGGCAGGGGCGCCAGGACCTCGCCGTCGGCGCGCAGCGCCACCAGTTCCGTGGGGGTCTGCTGCGGCAGCCACAGCTCGACGTTCTTCATCCCGGCCGGCAGTCCGGCGAAGCGTGCCGTGCCCGGCTTTCCCGGGATCAGCCGCTGCGCGGCCCGGGGGCCCGCCATCCGCACCACATGACCGAGCGGTGCCCGTAGCCGCCCGAAGAGAGCGCCGTCCACCGTCAGTTCCAGCATCCCGGTCGGCCGGGGCCGGGGGTCGCCGTCGAGCTGCCCCGTGGAGGTGAGGACCTCGAACTCAAGCGCCCGCGCGTCGGTGCGGAACACCAGCCGTACACCCGACGGCATCACCGTTCCCCCGTAGACCGACGGGTCCTGGTACTGCTCCTTGGTCCACGCCGGCAATCGGCGCGGCATCACTCCCGCCGGCGTCTCCTCCAGGTCCAGCGCGCCCCGGATCTCCACCGGGCCGCCCACCAGCGGATACTCCCGCATCGCCACGGTCACCCCTCCTCGGCTCCGGCCCGTCCGGCCGGGCGGGTGCGCCGCCGGAGTCATCGGGCCTCTCCCCGAACCTAGGCCGTGTCCGTGATGTCGCGCCGGGGTCACGGGCGGACGGCGTCGCTTTCCGGACACGGTCCGGGGCCCGGGGCCCGCCGATTCCACAGGGTGAAACTCGCTCGCTCCGCGGGTCCGCCCCCTGCTTGGCTCACGTCATGAACGATCTTGATATCCGCCACGCCACCCTCGCGGACGTCGACGCCGTGCTCCGCTTCTGGCGCGAGGCCGCCGAGGGGACGAGCATCAGCGACGACCACGACGGAGTGGCCCGGCTGATCACCCGGGACCCCGAGGCCCTGCTTCTCGCCGAGCGCGACGGTCTGCTCGCCGGGACGGTCATCGCCGGCTTCGACGGATGGCGGTGCTCCGCGTACCGGCTGGCCGTGCACCCCGGCCACCGCCGGCAGGGCGTCGCCACCGCTCTGCTGGAGGCAGCGGAGCGGCGCTTCGCCGCGCTGGGCGGCCGGCGCGTGGACGCGATGGTCCTTGAGGTCAACGAGCGGGCCCATCGCGCTTGGGCCGCGACCGGCTACCACCGCGAGGACCACTGGCGGCGCTGGGTGAAGCCGCTGGAGTCGCCGGAGCCGCGGGAGTCGCGGGAGCCTGAGCCTGAGCCGGAGCCGGAGCCGGCCCCGGCGAGGCCGCCTGCCCCCACCCGCCGGCTGACCGCTGAACACTGAACGCTTTGCCGGTCCTTTACCATGGGAGGACTTCGTCGATCATCTACCGAAAGGTGTGAGCGTCCGCCCATGGGCGAGCCTCCCAGTAGCCGTTCCCGCAACCGACATCGCGCGGTCCGCCCCACCCTGACTGATCATGGGATGCGTCGAGGGACGGAGGTGATCCGATGACCGAGATCGTCCTGCTGATCGTGGCCCTGCTCCTGGCGCTCGCGTGCGGTGGCTTCGTCGCCGCCGAGTTCTCGCTCACCACCGTCCAGCGCGGCGAGCTGGAAGCCGCCGCCGAGCGCGGCGAGCGCGGCGCGGCCGGCGCCCTGAAGGCGGTCCGGTCGCTCACCTTCCAGCTCTCCGGCGCGCAGCTCGGCATCACGGTGACCAACCTGGTCGTCGGCATGCTCTCCGAGCCGTCGATCTCGAAGCTGATCCGCGGCCCGATCGAGGCCGTCGGCCTGTCCCCCGCGGTCGCCTCCTCGGTGGCCCTGGTCCTCGGCACCGCGCTGTCGACGCTCGTCCTGATGGTGATCGGCGAGCTGGTCCCCAAGAACTGGGCGATCTCCTCGCCGCTCGCCGTGGCCAAGGTGGTGGCGACCCCGCAGCGGGTCTTCACCGCCGCGTTCCGGCCGCTGATCAGCCATCTCAACAACACCGCCAACCGCGTACTGCACCGGCTCGGCCTGGAGCCCACCGAGGAGCTGGCCTCCGCCCGCTCCCCGCAGGAGCTGGTCGCCCTGGCCCGCCACTCCGCCAAGGCGGGCGCCCTGGAGGCCGACACCGCCGAGCTGTTCGTCCGGACCCTCAACCTGGCCGGGCTGACGGCGGAGAACGTGATGACCCCGCGCGTCCAGGTCACCGCCCTGGAACTGCAGGCCACCGCCGAGGACGTCGCCAACGCGACCCGCGCGACCGGACTGAGCCGCTTCCCCGTCTACCGGGGCAATCTCGACACGGTCGTCGGCATCGCGCACATCAAGGACGTGCTCGCCATACCGGCCGAGGAGCGGCCGCACCGCCCCGTCGGCGATCTGCTGCGCCAGCCGCTGCTGGTGCCCGAGAGCCTCACCGTGGACCGGCTGCTCGACCGCCTGTCGGGCAAGCAGACGATGGCCGTGGTCATCGACGAGTACGGCGGCACGGCCGGCGTCGCGACCCTGGAGGACATCGTCGAGGAGGTCGTCGGCGAGGTACGCGACGAGCACGACCCGCACGAGACGCCCGACCTGGCCCCGGCGGGCGAGGACACCGACGGCCGCGCGCTGTGGTCGGCGGACGGCGCGGCCCGTACCGACCAGCTGGAGGCCATCGGCCTGCGGGTGCCCGAGGGGCCGTACGAGACCCTGGCGGGCGTGCTCGCCACCGCGCTGGGCCGGATCCCGGCCACCGGCGACACGGTGGAGCTGGCCGACTGGCGGCTCGACGTCGTGGACGCCTCCGGGCGGCGCGCGGCACGCGTGCTGCTGCACGCCCCGGTGCCCGCCGGCACCGACACGGACGAGGAGGCCGGCCGATGATCGCGGTCCAGTTGCTGATCGGCCTGCTGACGCTGGTCGCCAACGCCTTCTTCGTCGGCGCCGAGTTCGCCCTGATCTCGGTGCGCCGCAGCCAGATCGAACCCCTCGCGGAGTCCGGCGACCGGCGGGCCCGCGCGGTCGTCTGGGGCCTGGAGCACGTCTCGGCGATGCTCGCGGCCGCCCAGCTCGGCATCACGCTGTGCACCCTGGTGCTCGGCATCGTGGCCGAGCCGGCCATCGCGCACCTCGTGGAGCCGGTGTTCGACGCGGTCGGCGTACCGCAGGGCCTGGTGCACCCGATCGCGTTCGTGCTCGCACTGGCGCTCGCCACGTATCTGCACATGCTGCTCGGTGAGATGGTGCCGAAGAACATCGCCCTGGCCGAGCCGGTCCGGCTGGCCCTGCTGCTCGGTCCGCCGCTGGTGACGCTGGCGCGGGCGCTGCGCCCGGTGATCTTCACGGTCAACGCCTTCGCCAACGGCATCCTGAAGCTGCTGCGGGTCGAGGCGAAGAACGAGGTCGCGGCCACCTTCTCGGACGACGAGCTGGCCCGGATGGTCACCGACGCCGGGGACGCGGGCCTGCTGGACGACCGGGCCACCGAGCGGTTGCACGACGCGCTGGAGCTGGGCCGCCGCCCGGTCGGCGATGTCGTGATGCCGGCGGAGAAGGTCGTCTACGCGCGCGTGGGCACCACTCCGGAGGAGCTGGAGGCGCTGTCGGCGCGATCCGGGTTCTCGCGCTTCCCGGTGCTCGACTCGACCCGGCGGATCCTCGGCTACCTCCATGTGAAGGACGCCCTGGACGTCACCCCGCGCGACCTGCCGTTCCCCGTGACGGCGATGCGGCCGATCGCCCGGGTGCGGGCGTCGACCCCGATGGACGACGTGCTGACGGCGATGCGGCGCAGCCGCACCCATCTGGCGGCGGTCATCGACGAGCACGACAAGCTCGCCGGTCTGGTGACCATGGAGGACGTGCTGCGCGAGCTGGTGGGCCGGCCCCTGGCGCCGTGACCTCGCCTCGCGCGCGTACACGGATCCGATCCGTACGAAGAAGGGCCCCGGGATCTCGATCCCGGGGCCCTTCTTCGCGGGCGCGCCCGGGCCCCCGGCTCAGAGCACGGTCGCCGCGCACCAGGCGTCGAGCAGGGCCCGGTCGCCGGTGCGCGTGAAGCGCGGGTCGTCGGCCGCGTACCGCCCGTAGAGCAGGAACAGCAGATCGGCGAGGGTGCCCTCGACGGTCGCGGCGGCCTCGTCCGCGGCCTGCCGCCGCCAGGTGAAGCCGCCCCCGCCCAGGGTGAGCGTCCACGCGGCGGGGCCGTCGGTGGCGGCGAAGCGCAGGCGCGCGCCGTCCCGGCCGAGCCCGGCGATCGATTCGGCGGCCGGGGCGGCATACGGCAGGGTCTCCAGGAACTCCTCGATGCCGTCGACGGCCGTCCCCGGGTCGACCGGCCCGGGCACCCGGCCGAGCGCCCGCTCGGCGTCGGCGAGGTGGACGACCGCCTCGTGCAGCAGCCGGCGCGGGAAGAAACGGGCGTGCGGATCGGCGCCGGGCGACCACATCGCCGCGTCGGGGTCGGCGGCGCGCAGGGTGCGCAGGCTCGCGCCGGCGCTCGCGGCGAGCCAGCCGGGGTACGCGGCGGGGTCCTCGGGCAGGTCCAGGGGGACGTCGTCCGGCCGTACGCGGACGGTGGCCCGGGTCCGTACGAGGTGCTCCGCCCAGCGGTGGACGGTGCCCTGGTGCCGGATCAGGTCGGCCAGGGTCCAGCCGGGGCAGGTCGGCACGGGGGTGGCGGGGTCGGCGTCGCGGACCAGGGTGACGAAGCTCTCGACGCGGGCGGCGAGCGCGTCGCAGTGCGCGGCGTGCGTGTCCTCGGTGAGGCCGAAGCCTTCCGACACCGTGAGCAGCCGCTCGCGCCAGAGGCCGGGCGGCTGCCGCAGGGCGGCGGCGCGGAAGAGGCCGTCGAGGGTGCGCCGCTCGGCCGCCGGGAGCCGGCCCAGGGCGGCCCCGGTGCTCTCCAGCCACGTCACGGCCGTGTCGGGGTCGAGCACCTCGTCGTCGCAGGTGTCGATGACCGTCACCAGGTCGGCCAGGGCCTCGGTCAGCGCGTCGAGCAGCGCCTCGCTCATCGGATGTCCCCTCCGTGTCGCTTCGGTTTCGTCCGACGGCGGGCGGTCCATACCGCGCGGTACGATCGCTGGGTCATGGAGATGAATGCCACGTACACCAGTCTCGTCGCCGTCGGCGACAGCTTCACCGAGGGTATGTCGGATCTGCGGCCCGACGGTTCGTACCGGGGGTGGGCGGATGTCCTCGCGGGCCGGCTCGCCGCCCACACGTCCGGTTTCCGCTACGCCAACCTCGCCGTGCGCGGCAAGCTGATCGGCCAGATCGTCGACGAGCAGGTGGACGCGGCGGCCGCCATGAAGGCCGATGTCGTCACCCTGGTCGGCGGGCTCAACGACGCCCTGCGCCCGAACTGCGACATGGACCGGGTGCGCGACCGGCTGGGCGAGGCCGTCGAGCGGCTGGCGCCGTCCTGCGGGCGGCTGGTCCTGATGCGCAGCCCCGGCCGCAACGGCCCGGTCCTGGACCGCTTCCGGCCGCGCATGGAGGAGCTGTTCGCGTACGTGGACGAGCTCGCCGCCCGGCACGGCGCCCTGGTGGTCGACCTGTACGGCGCCCCGGCGCTCGCCGACCCGCGGATGTGGGACGTGGACCGGCTCCATCTGACGGCCGAGGGGCACCGGCGGGTGGCCGAAGCCGTGTGGCAGACCCTGGGACTGCCGGCCGAGGAGGACTGGCGGACCCCGCTGGCGCCGGGCCCGCGTCCGCGCTGGGCGTCGCGCCGGCTCGCCGACGCCCGGTTCGCCAAGGAACACCTGGGCCCCTGGATAGGCCGCCGGCTCACCGGCCGCTCGTCCGGCGACGGCCTGCCGCCCAAGCGCCCGGAGCTGCTGCCGTACGAAGGCCCGGACGCCGGCTGACGGCCCGGGGCGCGCAGGGGCCGGGCCGGAGGTACGGGCGGGCCGGACCGGCGGCGCGGCCGAGCCGGACGAGCGGCGTGACGCCCGTCTCGTAGCAAGCTCCAGTCCGGACCGTGGCGCTGACCTGCACGAAAAGACCAGTAGAATCTGGACATGTGACTGCTGTGACTGCGAAGCCCCGCATCCCCAACGTCCTGGCCGGCCGCTACGCCTCCGCGGAGCTCGCCGTCCTCTGGTCCCCCGAGCAGAAGGTGAAGCTGGAGCGCCGGCTGTGGCTCGCCGTGCTGCGCGCCCAGAAGGACCTCGGGATCGAGGTGCCGGACGCCGCGCTCACCGACTACGAGCGCGTGATCGACCAGGTCGACCTGGCCTCGATCGCCGAGCGCGAGAAGGTCACCCGGCACGACGTCAAGGCCCGCATCGAGGAGTTCAACGCCCTCGCCGGCCACGAGCACGTGCACAAGGGCATGACCTCGCGCGACCTCACCGAGAACGTCGAGCAGCTCCAGATCCGGCTCTCCCTGGAGCTGATGCGGGACCGCACGGTCGCCGTCCTGGCCCGCCTCGGCACGCTGTCCGCCGAGTACGCGGAGCTGGTCATGGCCGGCCGCTCGCACAACGTCGCCGCCCAGGCCACCACCCTCGGCAAGCGCTTCGCGACCACCGCCGACGAACTGCTCGTGGCGTACACCCGCCTGGAGGAGCTGCTCGGCCGCTACCCGCTGCGCGGCATCAAGGGCCCCGTCGGCACCGCGCAGGACATGCTGGACCTGCTCGGCGGCGACGCCGGCAAGCTGGCCGACCTGGAGCGCCGGGTCGCCGGCCACCTCGGCTTCGCGCACGCCTTCACCTCGGTCGGCCAGGTCTACCCGCGCTCGCTCGACTACGACGTGGTCACCACCCTGGTGCAGCTGGCCGCCGCCCCGTCGTCGATCGCCAAGACGATCCGCCTGATGGCGGGCCACGAGCTGGTCACCGAGGGCTTCAAGCCCGGCCAGGTCGGCTCCTCCGCGATGCCGCACAAGATGAACACCCGCTCCTGCGAGCGCGTCAACGGCCTCATGGTCATCCTGCGCGGCTACGCGTCGATGACCGGCGAGCTGTCCGGCGACCAGTGGAACGAGGGCGACGTCTCCTGCTCGGTGGTCCGCCGGGTGGCCCTGCCGGACGCGTTCTTCGCGCTGGACGGCCTCCTGGAGACCTTCCTCACCGTGCTCGACGAGTTCGGCGCCTTCCCCGCGGTCATCGCCCGCGAGCTCGACCGCTACCTGCCGTTCCTGGCCACCACCAAGGTGCTCATGGGCGCGGTGCGCGCGGGCGTCGGCCGCGAGGTCGCGCACGAGGCCATCAAGGAGAACGCGGTGGCCTGCGCCCTCGCCATGCGCGAGCAGGGCGCCGAGCGCAACGAGCTGCTCGACAAGCTGGCCGCCGACGAGCGGATCCCGCTGGACCGCGCGCAGCTCGACGAGCTGATGGCGGACAAGCTGTCGTTCACGGGTGCCGCCGCCGACCAGGTCGCCGTCGTGGTCTCCCGTATCGAGGAGATCGCCAAGCAGCACCCGGAGGCCGCCGGCTACACCCCCGGGGCGATCCTCTGACCGTGGTCACCCGACCGACCGCCGAAGAGCTCCAGGCCGCCCGCGACCGCGTCGTTCCCGACGTGGCCGCGGGTGGCCTTTCGGTGCTGTTCTGCGGGATCAACCCCAGCCTGATGACGGCGGCGACGGGCCACCACTTCGCCCGGCCCGGCAACCGCTTCTGGCCGGTGCTGCACCTGTCCGGCTTCACGCCGCGCCGGCTGGCCCCGGCGGAACAGGGCGAACTCCTCTCGTACGGCCTCGGCATCACCAACGTGGTGGCGCGGGCGACCGCGCGGGCCGACGAGCTGAGCGCCGAGGAGTACCGGGAGGGCGGCCGGATCCTGACCGCGAAGGTGGAGCGGCTGGCGCCGCGCTGGCTCGCGGTCGTCGGGGTGACCGCGTACCGCACGGCATTCGGTGAGCAAAAGGCCGCGATCGGGCCGCAGGAGCAAACAATCGGCGCGACGCGGATCTGGGCGCTGCCCAATCCGAGCGGGCTGAACGCGCACTGGACGGCGGAGTCGATGGCCGAGGAGTACGCGCGGCTGCGGGAGGCGGCGGGGATCCCGGACCGGCGCGCGTAGCCCGCCCGGCCCGCGCTCGCGCGTTCTCACGGCGGGTCGACGGTGGTGACGACGGCGACGAGCTGGAACGGCAGTTCCTTGTCCCACTGGGACACGCCGAGGGCGATCCACCGCTCCCCCGCCCGCCACAGACGCAGGTGGGGGACGTGACAGCTCAGTGAGGGCCAGGGCTCGGGTATGTCCTCGCCGTCCATGCTCCGCTCGAGGACAGGCCAGAGGCTGAGGATCCGCGGCGCACCCCAGCGGACCTCGAGCAGCGTGGCGAGCCCGTCCCGTTCCGCTTCGTACTGGTCCTCGACGAGCAGGCGGCGGGTTCCGTCGTCCTCCCAGAAGTCCTCGCTGGTGGCGAGCGTGGCGACGTGGTAGCCGGGGCCGCTGTCGCGGAACCCGGAACGCTCGTCGCGGTCCGGGAAGGCGCGGGCGGCCAGGGCGTCGAGCGCCGCGAGGTGCTGGGCCGTCGGGGTCTGCATGGGTCCAGTGAACCGCGCCCCACTGACAGTTGGCGGCCCGTCAGCGGCCCCGGCCCCGAACCGGCTCCGGGGTACGGGGGACTTCTCGCAGGGCATTGAGTACCATCCGGGCAAAGACGCGTACGAGCTGGGAGGACAGACGGTGGGGCGGCTGACCGGCGGGGATCCTTCGCTGCTGCGGCGGATCAACTCCGCGGTGGTACTCCATGCGCTGCGGGGCTCCGACGCGCTCACACTGACGGATCTGACCCGGATCACGGGGCTGTCCCGGCCGACGGTCGAGGGCGTGACCGAGGGGCTGATCGAAGGCGGTCTGGTCGTCGAGGCCGCGCCCGAGGAGGGCGAGACACGACGCCAGGGGCGGCCCGCGCGGAGGTTCCGCTTCCGGGCGGAGGCCGGGCATCTGCTGGGCGTCGAGATCGGCCCGCACCGGGTCGCCGCGCTGATCTCCGGGCTGGACGGGAGGATCATCGGCGCCGGTGCGCGCGAGGTCGCCGACACCGCGCCGGAGGACGAGCGGCTCGACCGGGTCCGGACGGTCGTGGCCGACGTGCTGCGCCGGACCGGGGTGCCCCGGTCCAGTCTGCGGGCGGTCGGGGTCGGCACCCCGGGCATCGTGGAGGCGGACGGGACGGTGCGGCTCGGCACGGCGCTGCCGGGGTGGACCGGGCTGGCGCTGGGCGAGCGGCTGCGGCGTTCGTTCCGCTGCCCGGTGATCGTGGAGAACGACGCCAACGCGGCGGCCGTGGCCGAGCACTGGAAGGGTGCCGCGACGGACTCCGACGACATCGTGTTCGTGCTCGCGGGACTGAGCCCGGGGGCCGGTTCGCTGATCGGCGGGCGACTGCACCGGGGGTACGGCGGGGCGGCCGGCGAGATCGGGGCGCTGCACCTGCTCGGCCGGGGCGCCACACCCGAGCATCTGCTGTCGACGACCGACGAGCCGCTGCAGCCGCTGGACGAGCAGGCGGTGGCCGAGGTCTTCGCACTGGCCCGGCAGGGTGACGCGCGGGCCGAGGCGGCGGTGGAGCGGTTCATCCACCGGCTGGTGCACGACGTGGCGGCGCTGGTGCTCGCGCTCGATCCCGAGCTGGTGGTGGTCGGCGGCTGGGCGGCCGGCCTGGACGGGGTGCTCCAGCCGCTGCGCGAGGAGCTGGCCCGGTTCTGCCTGCGGCCGCCACGGGTGGCGCTGTCGATGCTGGGCGAGGCGGCGGTGGCCACGGGGGCGCTGCGGCTCGCGCTCGACCACGTGGAGGAGCAGCTGTTCGCGGTGGACGGCACGGCGACGGCCCGCCGCTGAGGCACGCGTGGACGGAGAACGGCCCCGGGAGGCTTTCCCGGGGCCGTTCTCCGTGTGCCGTGTCCGCGTGCGTCCGCGCGGCGGCGTGTCCTGGCGCGGACGGCCGTCAGGAGGCCATGGCGAGGTCGCCGGAGTCGCCGAAGGTGAGCCGGCAGGTGTCGGCGCGGTAGGTGGCGACGGAGACGGCGGCGGTGCGGCCGCCGGAGAGGTAGCGGGTGGTGACGACGAGGACGGGGGATCCGGGCAGCCGGTCCAGTTCCCGGGCGTCGTCGGCGCGGGCGGAGCCCAGCTCGACGGAGCGGTCCTGGCCGTCCAGGGTGAGCCGCTGGAGCTCGCGCAGCACGGCGCGGGCGCCGGCGGGGCCCCCGGCCGCGTCGGTCGCGGTGAGGCCCGGGACGGACAGCTCGGGGACGTAGAGGAGCTCGGCGGCGACCGGCAGACCGGCGCTCACGCGCAGCCGGCGCACGATGTGGACGGACTCCGCGGACCGGACGTCCAGGAGGCGGGCGACGGCGAGCGGGGCCTGGCCCGCGACACCGTCGACGGCCTGCCAGGTGTCCTCGCCGACGCCGGGCCAGACGTGCTGCGTGGTGGAGACGTCGACGCCGACGCGCGGCGGGGCGACGGTGGTGCCGACGCCGCGGCGGCGCTGCAGACGGCCTTCCAGCTCCAGCTGCTCCAGGGCCTGACGAAGGGTGGCGCGGGCGACGCCGAAGCGGGCCGCCAGCTCGCGCTCGTTCGGCAGGATCTCACCGACCGCGAACTCCGAGTCGAGGGCTTCGCCGATCACGTTCTTGAGGTGCCAGTACTTCGGCTCCGGCACTGCTTCCAGCTGCGTGGTCCCCACCCTGAATCCTCCGCACGTTCGCCGTGTCCCGCGGCGTGTTTTCCGCGCCCTTGTTTATTAAAGGTTCCTGCACTAACTCTGCGACCATAAGGTGCCGCACACCCTTGGTCAAGACCAATCCTCCGTCAGGGAGGGGTGGGCGGAGCACGATGATCTTGATCGTTCACAGGACGTTCGCGCGGCTGTGTCCCGCGCGCAGCACAACTCCTCCCGGACCGTTCGGGACGGGTCCGGGAGGGGCGTGACCGGGCGGCTTCCGCCCGGCTTCCGTCCGGCTTCCGTCCGGCTTCCGTCCGGCTTCCGTCCGGCTTCCGTCCGGCTTCCGGACTCAGTCGAGCACGAGGCCGCGCAGCTTGTCCGGGTTGCGCACGATGTGGACACAGGCGATGAGGCCGTCGCGGAGCTCGATCTGGAAGACGGCGTCGACACGGCCGTCGAGCAGGGTGATCAGCGCCGGGGCGCCGTTGATCTCCGCGAAGCGGTGGTCGTAGACCTCCTCGGTGCTCCGGGAGGCGCCGACGAGGAAGCGGCCGATCTTGCGGGCGGTCTCGATGATCCGCAGCGGCGCCTTCGACTTGCCGCCGCTGTCGCCGACGAGCCGGGCGTCGGGCGCGAGCATCGCGAGCAGTCCTTCGAGGTCGCCGCCGGTGGCGGCGGCCAGGAAGCGCTCGGTGAGGTCGCGCCGCTCGGCGGGATCGACGTCGTAGCGGGGGCGGCCCTCGTCGACGTGCTTGCGGGCGCGTGCGGCCAGCTGGCGTACGGCGGCCTCGCCGCGGTCGAGGGCGGCGGCGATCTCGGCGAACGGGAAGCCGAACGCCTCGCGGAGGACGAAGACGGCGCGTTCGAGCGGCGAGAGCGATTCGAGGACGACGAGCAGGGCGAGGGAGACGGAGTCGGCGAGCAGGGCCCGCTCGGCGGTGTCGGGCACGGCGGGGCCGAAGTCGGTGAGAACCGGTTCGGGCAGCCAGGGGCCGACGTAGGACTCGCGGCGGGACTGAGCCTGGCGGAGCTTGTCGATGGCGAGGCGGGTGGTGACGCGGACGAGGTACGCGCGGGGCTCGCGGACGTCGCCGCGGTCGGCGGCGGACCAGCGCAGCCACGCCTCCTGGACCACGTCCTCGGCGTCGGCGGCGCGGCCCAGCATCCGGTAGGCGACGCCGGTGAGCATCGGCCGGTGGGTCTCGAACACCGCGGTCGGGTCGGCCGGACCGGGCTGGTCCGCCGGGACGGCCCGGGCCGCCTCGTCGGCCGGTTCTCCTGGGCTGCTCTGGTCGGTGGTCATCTCGCTCGCTACTCCCCCGTGTTCGTCGCTGCGCGGGCCGGCCCCTTCGCCGCCGGACGTCGCGAACTCGACTCTACTCACCGGTAATTGCCGTCGGCGGGGCGTCCCCTGGTGTGTCGGACCTGGCGAAGGCCCCGGAAAAGGCCCGGCCCATCCGGTCCTGGCCCGGGGTACGGCGTCCCGGGCCGCGGTCACGCGGGCCACGCGCGGGGCTGTTGTTCACGTGGGGTTGGGCTGGGCGCCGTACCCGGGCGTTGGGATGGGGCCGACGGTCCCCCTTCCCCGCTTCCTGGAGGCGCTCGATGTCCCAGTCCATCCCCGGCCGGCCGCACGGCACCGCCGGCCCGGTTCCCGCCCGCCGTACGGTGCTGCGCGGCTCGCTCGCCGCGTCCGCCGCGCTGACCGCCGCCGGCGGGGGCGCGTTCGCGAGTCCGGCGTTCGCCCTGTCCGGCCGCCCGGCGGCGGCGTGGGGTGTGCAGACCGGTGACGTGACCGCGCACTCGGGCCTGGTGTGGGTCCGCTCGGACCGGCCGGCCCGGATGATCGTGGAGACCTCGGCGACCGCGTCGTTCCGCCGGGTGCGCCGCCACCAGGGCCCGCTGCTCGGGCCGGGCACGGACTTCACCGGCACCACCGCGCTCGGCGGTCTGCCGGCCGGCGAGCAGATCCACTACCGGGTGACGCTCGCGGACCCCGACGACCCGCGCCGTACCGGCGAGCCGGTCACCGGCACCTTCCGCACGGCCCCGGAGCGTCGCCGGGACGGCGTGCGGTTCCTGTGGTCGGGCGACATCGCCGGACAGGGCTGGGGCATCAACCCGGACATCGGCGGCTTCCGCGCGTACGAGGAGATGCGCCGGCTCGACCCGGACTTCTTCCTGTGCAGCGGCGACGCCATCTACGCGGACGGGGTGATCGAGCCACGCGTGACGCTGCCCGACGGGCGGATCTGGCGGAACATCACCACGCCGGAGAAGGCGAAGGTCGCCGAGACCCTCGCGGAGTACCGCGGCAACTTCCGCTACAACCTCCTCGACCACAACGCGCGCGCGTTCAACGCCCAGGTCCCGTCCATCGTCCAGTGGGACGACCACGAGGTGCGCAACAACTGGTACCCCGGCCAGATCCTGGACGACGCCCGGTACACCGAGAAGAACGTCGACGTCCTCGCGGCCCGCGCCTCACGCGCGTTCGCGGAGTACATGCCGGTGTCCACACTGCACGCGCGCGGGGGCGGCGACCGGGTGGAGGGGCGGATGCACCGGGTGGTGCGGTACGGCCCGCTGCTCGACGTGTTCGTGCTCGACATGCGCTCGTACCGGAACGCCAACTCGCCGGGCCGGCAGGCCGACGACACGGTGGGCATCCTCGGTGCCGAGCAGCTGGCGTGGCTGAAGCGGGAGCTCGGACGGTCGCGCGCGGTGTGGAAGGTGCTGGCCGCGGACATGCCGCTGGGGCTCGTGGTCACGGACGGGGCCACCGACTTCGAGGCGGTCGCGCAGGGCGATCCGGGCGCGCCGCTCGGGCGGGAGCTGCAGATCGCGGAGCTGCTGCGGTTCGTCAAGCACCGGCGGATCACCGGCACGGTGTGGCTGACGGCGGACGTGCACTACACCTCGGCGCAGCACTACGCGCCGGAGCGGGCGGCGTTCCGGGACTTCGCTCCGTTCTGGGAGTTCGTGTCCGGGCCGCTGGCGGCCGGTGGATTCCCGGCGAACGCGCTGGACATGACGTTCGGTCCGGACCGGGTGTTCGTGCGGGCACCGGAGCGGGCCAACCTGTCGCCGATGGAGACCCCGCAGTACTTCGGCGAGGTGGACATCGACGGCGACAGTGGGGAGTTGACGGTCCGGCTGCGCGCCGAGGGCGGTCTGGTGCTGTTCTCGAAGGTGCTCCAGCCGGGTCGCGTCGGCCAGTAAACGACCCTGTAGGCGCAGGTCATCGGGGGTGCGGGCGGGTGTTCACGGCCGATTGTCAGTGGCGGGTCCTACCGTCGTTTCCATGACGCGATCCGTACAGGCGCTCGCCTACGCACGCCCGTCCGCCCTGGAGTCCGCCGGCTCCGGGCGGCTGCTCGGTCTGGAGACGGCCGGGGGGCTCACCCCGCGTGGCGCCGAGGCCCATCCCCGGTTCTTCACCGGTTTCCTCACCTCTCCTCAGATCGCCGCGCGGGGTCTGCTGGCCGTGGCGGACGTGGCCGCGGCCCGCTACCACCAGCGGATCCGGCCGGGTTCGCTGGACCCGGTGGTGACCGGCAACGGGGACCGGCTCCGTTTCGAGTCCTTCTCGGGCTGCGGCGGGGTGTACGCGCGTCTCGACGTGCTGAGCGCGGGGCTCGACGGGGCGGAGACCGGGCACGGCACGACGAATGTGGACGTCAACAATCCGCTGCGGGAGGCGCTGTCGCGGCTCACCGGGGACGATCCGCTGCATCTGCGGGTCGGGCCGGAGGAGCTGGCGGTGACGACGCTCGACGGGCCGGTCGTGGAGAAGAAGGTGCCGCTGCCGGACCGGTGGCTGCGCGGGTTCGCGGAGGCGCAGGTCGCGTCGGCCGGGTTCGATCTGCGGGCGGAGCTGTCGGGTGCGGAGGCGGTCCGTTTCCTGCGGTCGCTGCCGCGCTCGCAGAGCCGGGGGCCGCTGTGGGTGGTGCCGTCGGGGCGGACGCTGCGGCCGACGACCCGGCCGGTCGCGGGCGCGGTGTGCCTGGCGGGGCCGGACCGGCTGATCGCGCTCGAGCGGGTGCTGCGGCACGCGACGGCGCTGCGGGTGTACGGGCCGGTGCCGGACGGGCGGCCCGCGCCGAGCGCCTGGGAGATCGTGCTGCCGGGGATGCGGCTCACGCTGACACTGTCGCCCGATCCCGCGCGCGGCTTCTCCGGCGAGGGCGGTGTCCTGGAGGCGCTGGCCACGGCGGAGGCGGCCGAGGACGCGGAGCTGATCTCGGTACTGCTGGCCTGGGAGCCGCGGATCGACCCGGCCGATCTGGCCGCGCAGTCGGGGCTCGACGTGGCGCGGGTGCGGGCGGCGCTGACCCGGCTCGGCACGGCGGGGCGGGTGGGGTACGACGTGGCGGACGCGGCGTACTTCCACCGGGAGCTGCCGTACGACGCGGACCGGGCCGAGCGGCACAATCCCCGGCTCCTGTCGGCCCGGGCACTGCTCGCCGAGGGCGCGGTGGCCCTGGACGGCGGCCCGGGCGGCGGGCCGGCCTCGGTGAGGTCGGGTGAACGGCTCTATCGGGTACGGGAGTCGGCGGACGGCCGGCTGAGCTGTACGTGCGCGTGGTGGGCGGAGTACGCGGGCCGGCGCGGGCCGTGCAAGCACGCCCTCGCGGTGCGGATGGCCCGGCGCGAGGCGCGGGCGGACGGGACGGCGGGACCCTCGGCGGGGACGCCGGCGGGGATTTCGGCGGAGACTTCGACGGGGACGAGCGTGGGGGGCACGCGATGACGACCGGGACCGGGACGACGGCGGTGGCGGGCGCGGAGCTCGTGGCGGAGGTGCGGGCCGGGCGGCATGCC
Organism: Streptomyces laurentii; assembly: GCF_040635425.1. Taxonomy (NCBI): domain Bacteria; kingdom Bacillati; phylum Actinomycetota; class Actinomycetes; order Kitasatosporales; family Streptomycetaceae; genus Streptomyces; species Streptomyces laurentii. The sequence goes on from NZ_JBEYHT010000031.1 coordinate 80,397, forward strand.
GCGGTGCCGGCGCTGCTGGAGCGGCTGGACGGGCCGGCGCGCAAGGCGCTGCTGCCGGAGCTGAAGGAGCTCCGCAAGGAGGTACGGCGCTGGGACTGGAACCGCTGGCGGGAGCAGGAGGCGGTGCGGCGCGCGCTGTGGGTGGCGGGGGCCGGCTGCCACACGGGCCCCGCCGCGGCGGCCTCCTGGATCGGCTCGCGTGAACTGGCGGGCTGGAGCGACCGGTTCGCTCCCCTGGTCCTCTCGGTCCTGGAGCACCGGGACACGACGTGGCTCGGCGAGGTCGCACGGCGGCTCGCCGAGCATCCGGCCGCCGCCGAGGAGCAGTTCCGTCTGGTGCACGACCTGGTGGTCCGTACCGGCTGCGCGGTCCCGGGCTCCGAGGGCTATCTGCGGGGCTGGACGCGCACGAGGTACGACCGGGACCTCCTCGACCGGCTGCGGGCCGATCCGCACACGCCCCTGCTCGTACCGCGGGTGATCGAGCTGACGGAGACCCCCGACGCCCTCGCCTGGCCGACGGGTCCCGACCAGCAGGCCCCGTGGCCGGCGGCGCTGAAGGCGCTCGCCGACGAGGGGGTGCTGGACCGGGCCGTGCTGGCCGACGGCTGTCTGTCCCGGCTGCTGCGCGGGGGCCGGCCGCGCGACCTGCGGTTCCCGCTGGCCCTGCTCCAGGCCCTCGGCACGACCGCCCAGGAGCGGAGCGGGCGGGTCGCGGACTGGCTCGGCATGGCGGCGGACGGCCCGTCGCCGGTGGCCGGGTACGCGCAGCAGGTGCTGGGCGAGCTGGCCCTGGAGGGCGGGCTCGGCACGCGGGAGCTGGCCGAGATGTCGGGCGCGGTGCTGTTCCGCACGGAGAAGAAGCTGGTGCGGGCGCAGCTGACGCTGCTGGGCAAGGTGCTGCGGAAGGACCCGGGGGCGGCGGCGGAGCTGCTGCCGGTGATCACCGACGCGTTCGGGAACGAGGACACCACGATCCAGGAGCGGGCGCTCGCCCTGGTGGGCCGTCATCTGGCGGGCGTGGACGAGACGATACGGACGGAGCTGGCCGGTTCGGTCGAGCTGCTGAGCCCGGTGCACCGGGCGGCCGCGGCCGAGCTGTTCGGCGTGAGCGCCCCGGCGACGGACGTCCCGTACGAGGAGATCCTGCCTCCGGTGCCGGAGGCCGCTCCGGTGGCGCCGCCCGCGGAGACGATCGCGGAGCTGGTGGCGGACCTGGTCGCCCTGGAGCGGCATCCGTACGGCTCGCTGGAGGAGTTCGAGCGGGCGCTGGACGGGCTCGTACGCCATGCGCACCGGAACAGGGAGGCGCTGAAGGCGGCGGCCTGGGAGGCGTTCTCGGGGTCGCACTGGCTGGGAGGCGCCGACCACACGACCGACGGCTCGCGGGGCGTGCAGACCGCCATCGCCGGACTGCTCGGCACGGTGCGGGCGGAGCGGATCGACGCCGCCCGCCGGCGCCCCGGAGGGACGCCGTCCTGTGCGCACGAGGCGCTGACGCGGGTGATCGACGCCCGGGTGTGGGAGGCGGCGTGGCTGCTGATGTCGGCGGAGCCGGTGCCGTTCCTGCTGGCCACGCCCACCCTGCACACCGGGTCGATCGAGCCGAGGGTGCTGGTGGAGCGGCTGCGCGCGTACCGGGACGCCGGGGTCGAGCCGCTGCCGCTGGATCTGGCGCAGGCGCTGCTGCGGGTCCGCAAGGCCGACCCTTCGGCGGCCGAGGCGGCCGGGGAGGCGGCCGTACTCGACACCCGGGCGGGGACCCGGCTCGCCGCGTGGCTGACGGCCGAGGACTCGCTGACGCCGACGCTGCGGCTCATGCCCCGCGGGGACACCGCCCGGTCGGGCCAGTGGTGGCTCGCGGACCGGCTGGTGGTCGCGGTCCGGGAGCGGGAGGTCATCCGGGAGGAGTTCCCGCCGGCGTTCGCCTGGCTGGGCGGCTCCCGGAAGGAGATCGTGCGCGGCTGCCACCAGTACCACTGGTCGGTACTGCGTCCGCTGTGGCCGGGGGTCCTGCCGGACGACCGGGAGACGCTGGCGGCCTGGCTGCTGCCGTCGGTGGCGGGCGGGGCCGACTGGGAGGAGCGGGGGGCGGCCGAGGGGCTGACCGCGCTCGCCGAGGCGGACGGCCCGGTGGGTCCGGCCGTCCACCTGTCGCTCGCGGTCGGGCTCGGCGCGCGCCACGCGGAGGACCGGCTCACGGCGGTGGACGCGCTCCTGGTCCTCGCGTCGCGGGGCGAGCTGGATCCGGTGGCGCTGGGCGCGCGGCTCGCGGAGCTGGTGGCCGAGGGGACGGTGAAGCCGAACCGGCTGGCCGACGCGGCCCGGACGGCCGCCGCGACCGGGGCGTACGCGACGGTCCTGACCGTGCTCAGGGAACTGCTGCCGGGACTGCTCGGCGCACAGCGGCCGGTGCGCGGGGCCGGGGACCTGGTGGCGGTGGCCGCCGAGTGCGCGGAGCGGTGCGGCGGATCCGGGGAGATCGCGGGTCTCGCGGAGACGGCGGGCCGGCCGGGTGCCACGCAGCTGGTGGTGCAGGCGCGGCGACTGCGGGCGGCGCTCGGATACGGTTCCGGATACGGTTCCGGATACGGTTCCGGCTCCGGCTCCGGCTCCGGCTCCGGCTCCGGCTCCGGCTCCGATCAACCTACGCCGGAAGTGGTCTAAATCAGTCACTAAGTGGCCAGATCAGGGCTTAACCCGTCGGTCACAACGCGTTCTCGATGACGCAACACCGGCGGGTCAGAGTGAGGTCATGAGTGACAGGAACCCTGCCCGGACCCCCCGCCGCGTCCACCACTGGCGGCACGACCTGATCGAGCTGGCCGCGATGTTCACGGCCGTCGTGGTGGCCGACGCCCTCGCCAAGACCGTCGCCAAGGGGCCGGACGGCCCGTATCTGCTGGTCTTCTCGGCGATCGCGCTGGTCGCCACGGCCGCCTTCCACACCTGGTGGGCCCGGCGGCACAGTCACGCGCCGCCCGCCGGCGATCCCGGCGGCAGCGGGGAGGAATCCCCGCTGCCGCCGGCCGCCGCGCCCGCCGGCGTCCCCACCCCCGCGGGGGACGCCGACGAGCGGGACCCGGCGGGCACGGCCCTGTGGCGGCTGCGCACCACGGTCCGTGACACCCCGGGCAGTCTGGCCGCGCTGTGCACGGTGCTCGCCCGGCACGAGGTCGACATCCTCGCCCTGCAGACCCACCCGCTCGCCGAGGGCACGGTCGACGAGTTCCTGCTGCGGACGCCCGCCGGCCTCCCGGCGCAGACGCTCACCCGGGCGGTCGCCGCGGCCGGCGGCACCGGCACCTGGACCGAGCGGGCCGACGCCCACGATCTGGTGGACGCCCCGACCCGGATCCTCGGCCTGGCCACCCGCACCGCGCTCGACTCCGCCGAACTCCCTCTGGCGCTGCGCCAGCTGCTCGGCCGCTGCACCCTGCGCTCCGTACCGCCGGCCACGCTGGGCGGGCGGCCCGCCGGCGAACCGGCCCCGGTGGAAGGGGTCCTGGCGAAGACCACGATGCGGCTGCGCGACCCCGACGGGGGCACCCTGATCGTCGAACGGCCGTATCTGCCCTTCACGCCGACCGAGTTCGCCCGGGCCCGGGCCCTGGTCGAGCTCGACGCCCGGCTCGGCCCGCGCGTCCCGCCCCACCGGTCCGTCCTCACCCTGCCCAAGGGCGAACAGATCACGGTCCGCCGCGCCGACCGGCGCGACCTTTCCGCCGCGCGCGCCCTGCACGACCGCTGCTCCACCCGCACCCTGCGGGCCCGCTACCACGGCCCCGTCGCCGACGCCGGCCGCTACCTGGACCACCTGCTCAGCCCGCGCTTCGGCCGTACGCTCGCGGCGCAGACGACCTCCGGCCGGATCGTCGCCCTCGGGCACCTGCTCTGGGACGGCGACGAGACCGAGGTCGCCCTCCTCGTCGAGGACGACTGGCAGCGGCGCGGCATCGGCGCCGAACTCCTGCGCGGGCTGGTGGGGATGGCGCGCGAGGCGGACTGCGCGAGCGTGTACGCGGTGACCCAGGCCTCGAACACCGGGATGGTGGCGGCCATGCGGGCGCTGCGACTGCCCCTGGACTACCAGGTCGAGGAGGGCACCCTCGTCGTCACCGCCCGCCTGGCCCCGCGCCCGGCGGCCGCCGCCACCCCCGCCGGGGCGCGCGCCGGAGCGCCGGGTCAGGAAACCGAGCGCCCCTGACCCACCCGGCGTACCGCCGAGGAGCCGAGAAG